>JACZKF010000234.1 GCA_014860175.1 Desulfuromonadales bacterium
CCCCCCTCCCAGGTAAAGCACGCTACGCCAGAAGAAGAAGGCGCTCACCAGCGAGCCGAGCAGCAGGAGGACGGCGCTACGGTCCTCGGGGTCGACGCGGGCGACCAGGGAAGCATCCCCTGGCGGGGTGCGCCGGCACCAGCGAAAATGCCACCAGCCACACCCCGACACCACCGCGGCGGCGATCAACTGGGCCTGCGGAGCCGCCTCTGGACCACGGTCGAGGAGGAGGCCGGCCAGTGCCAGAGCGGTGCCGACTTGAAGCAGATAGGAGAGGGTGCGCAAACCATCATTACCCCAGCTCTTGCTGAGCACCGCCAGGGCACAGGCGGCCAGGGAAAACAGCACCAGCACCGACAGCATCCCGCCGCTGGTCGCCCACATCCCCACCCCCAGCAGGGAGACGCTCGCCACCAGGTAGGCCGCAACGGCCGGCTCCAGCCGCTCCCCCTTCCCCCGCAGGTTCGCCGCAAAGGCGTAGAAGCCGGTCGCCAGCATCAACCCTAGCAAACCGAGAAGCACCAGATAGGCCTCTTCCTTGCGCAGCATGTAGGCCGATAGGGCGAACACCCAGAGGGAGGTGACCGTCGGCAGCAGCAGATCGAACCGGGAGACCGTCTCTTTGCTCGGGCGCACCACTGCCCAGAGGCCGACGGCGAAGAAAACCAGAGCGAACAGGGTCAGCACCGGGAAGAACCAGGGTTCACCGAGACTTTGGGGATCGAGGCCGGAACGGGGGGGGAGACTGAGTTTCACCCCCCAGACCTGCATCATGACTACGGTCAGGAGCAGCAAAATCCAGCGCAGCCAGGAACAGCTCTCGAGCCGGGTGGCAAATGCCCCCAACAGATTGGCCACCAGTAAGACCAGGGCCAGTTGCGGGAAGTACGGGGTGGGGTAATCGATGGCCACCGCCGCCACCCCCATACCGAGGGTGCCAATCAGCACCGGCAAAGCCCGACTGTAACGATAGCTGATGGCGGCGGTGGCGCCGCCGGTGACCAGCAAGATGGCATAGGCCGGCAACGTGGGGAGAGATGCGAAGCGGGCGTGGCTCTCAATGACGATGACATACATCAGCACCGCCCCCCAGACGGTAAATATCGGCGCCAGGGGGTGGGTCCGGCCGTACTGGTACCAGCCGGTGCCGATCAGCACCAGCGCATAAGCCACCCCGATGACCGAACCGAGCTGCTGGTCGAGCAGGCCGTTGTCGGTGACGGTGCGCAAGATGAGGGCGATAACCAACAGGAAACTGGTGGCGGCGATGCGCGGCAGCAAAGCCGACTTGCCGACCCAGGTCAGTATGTCCTCGGAGTCGTCGGCGCCAACGCCCATCTGCGGCGCGGGGGGAGCCGGCTGGAGCGGTAAGGAGTTCACCCCGGAAGCTGCCTCCCGCAAAAGCTTGAGTTCCCGCTCCAGCGCTTCGACCCGCGCTTCCAACAATTCGATCCGTTCTGCCATACCCCCGCTCCGCTCCTGATGATTTTTCCGACCCTGACTCGACCCTGGTCTAAACGGATACCACGAATTCTCACCTATTCTATCTTTTGGGGTTGTAAAAAACAAACAATATTTTATAAAATGGTTTTGCCTACGAAAAGGAGAAGTACACCAACTGACTTCTTCGTTGTTTTACGCACTCATATGGGCGGCCTGGGGATGTAACAATTGTTTGCCGATGGACAACTCCAGGTTTTTAATCCACCAGGGCTTAATCTTTGGACCTGGCGACCGAGAGATGGTTTCCACCTAACGAAGTCGAGGTAACCATGAACCTTCGAAAAGGGATTTTGGGCCCGGTCGCCTTTGCGACGTGTCTACTTCTGGCCCTGGTCAGCGCCTCCGCCCCCGCCATGGCGGCCAAGGAGAAATATTTCGACCGCTCCGGACGGCTGATCGTCGAAGAAAAGCCGGCGGCCGACTTTCTGCGCAGCTACGAGCCGCAGAGCAAGGAGCCGGCAAAGACCTTTCC
>JACZKF010000235.1 GCA_014860175.1 Desulfuromonadales bacterium
CGGAGACCGCGCCAGGGTATGGCAAACTGGTGGTGATCGATCACGGCTACGGCTACAAAACCTACTACGGGCACAACTCCAAGATCCTGGTCAAAGTCGGTCAGCGGGTCAAGCGGGGGGAGAGGATTGCCGCCGTCGGCAATACCGGCACCTCCACCGGTTCACACCTCCACTATGAAGTCCGCCTCAATGGCGTTTCGCTCAATCCCAAAAAATACATCTGACCTGACTATCCCCCGGTTTCACCGACCCCGGCTCTGTCGGGGTTTTCTTTTAGGGCCCAAGCCGGTCTTTCTCCTTGAGAGGGGGGGGTGGGTGTGTTAAAATCCGCTGGTTTGTCGACCTGGAGCGGGCCTTTCCTGCCGGTGGCGTCGAAAACATTACGGAGAAGATAGTTAATGATAAATCTCATATTGAAAAAGATCGTCGGCAGCAAAAACGAGCGGGAACTTCGCCGCATGCAGCCCCGGATCGATCAGATCAATCTCCTCGAGAGCCAGTTGATGGCCCTCTCCGATGCCGAACTGACCGGCAAGACGGCCGAATTTCGCCAGCGTCTGCAGGCTGGCGAGTCGCTCGATGCCCTGCTTCCCGAGGCCTTTGCCGTGGTTCGCGAGGCCAGTCGGCGAGTGCTGGGGATGCGCCACTTCGATGTTCAGTTGATCGGCGGCATGGTTCTGCATTCCGGCAAGATTGCCGAGATGAAGACCGGCGAAGGGAAGACCCTGGTGGCCACCCTCCCGTCCTACCTCAATGCCCTGACCGGCAAAGGGGTGCATGTGATTACCGTCAACGACTACCTGGCCCGACGCGACTCCGAGTGGATGGGGCAGATCCATCGGTTTCTCGGCCTGGAGGTCGGGGTGATCGTGCACGGCCTGACCGATGCCCAGCGGCAGCAGGCCTATCGGGCCGACATCACCTATGGTACCAACAACGAATTCGGCTTCGATTACCTGCGCGACAACATGAAGTTCTCCCTGCAGGACTACGTGCAGCGGCCGCTGCATTATGCCGTCGTCGATGAGGTCGACTCGATTCTCATCGACGAGGCCCGTACTCCGCTGATCATTTCCGGACCGAGCCAGGCTTCCAGCGAGCTGTACTATACCGTCAACCGGATCATCCCCATGCTGAAGAAGGGGGAGGTGATCGAGCACCGCGACGGCAAGGTCGGTCAGACCATGCGGGAGTACACCGGCGATTACACCATTGACGAGAAGGCCCGGGCCGCTACGTTGACCGAAGACGGAGTCGCCAGGGTGGAGCGGCTGCTGGGGGTGGATAATCTCTACGATCCGCGCCATATCGAGATGCTGCACCATGTCAACCAGGCGCTCAAGGCGCATGCCCTGTTCAAGCGGGATGTCGACTACGTCGTCAAAGACGGCGAGGTGATGATTGTCGACGAGTTCACCGGCCGGCTGATGCCCGGGCGGCGCTGGAGCGACGGCTTGCACCAGGCGGTGGAGGCCAAGGAGGGGGTGAAGATCGAAAGCGAGAACCAGACTCTCGCCACCATCACCTTCCAGAACTATTTCCGCATGTACGAAAAACTCTCCGGCATGACCGGTACCGCCGATACCGAAGCCGCCGAGTTCCATGAAATCTACAAGCTGGAAGTGGCGGTCATCCCGACCAACCGGCCGATGGTCCGCCTCGATCAGGCCGACATGATCTACAAGACGGAGAAGGAGAAATTCGCCGCCGTCATCGAAGATATCATCGGCAGCCACGAAAAGGGGCAACCGGTGCTGGTCGGCACCATCTCCATCGAGAAGTCGGAAGTCCTTGCGGAGCTGCTGCGCAAACGGGGGATCGCCCATTACGTGCTCAACGCCAAGCACCACGAGCGCGAGGCGGAGATCGTCGCCCAGGCCGGCCGCCAGGGGGCGGTTACCATCGCCACCAACATGGCCGGCCGCGGTACCGACATCATTCTCGGCGGCAACCCCGAGATGCTCGCCCGGCGGGAGGCGGCGACGGCGGAGGAGCCCGAGGCGGTGCTGCCGACCCTGACGGAGAAGTACCGCAGCGTCTGCGCCGTCGAACGGCAGGCCGTGCTCGATGCCGGCGGTCTGTACATCCTCGGTACCGAGAGGCATGATTCGCGCCGCATCGACAACCAGCTGCGCGGCCGCTCCGGTCGCCAGGGGGACCCCGGGCAGAGCCGCTTCTACATGTCGCTGGAAGACGATCTGCTGCGCATCTTCGGGTCGCACCGGGTCGCCTATGTGATGGACAAGCTGCGTATTCCGGAGAACGAGCCGATCGAGCACGGGATGATCTCCCGGGCCATCGAAAACGCACAGAAGAAGGTGGAGGGGCACAACTTCGAAATCCGCAAGCACCTGCTCGAATATGACGACGTCATGAACCGGCAGCGGGAGGTGATCTACACCCAGCGCCGAGAGGTGCTCAGCGGGGAGAATGTGCGGGAGACCGTCGAGTCGATTATCGACGAGACGGCGGCCGACATGGTGGCCACCTTCTGCCCGGAGAAAACGCAGCCGGCCGAATGGAACTGGGACAGTCTGGTCGAGGACTTCTACAATCAGTTCTTTTTCCAGCCGCAGTTGCCCGAGGCTCTACCGGGGCTCTCCCGCGAGCAGCTGGAACAGAACCTGCGCGAGCAGGCCCATGTCCGGCTGGCCGAGCGCGAGGCCGAGTTCACCAAGCCGGTGATTGAGCACCTGATGAAGGTGCTGCTGCTGCAGACCATCGATGGCCAGTGGAAAGATCATCTCCTCTCCATCGATCACCTCAAAGAGGGGATCGGCCTGCGCGGTTACGGCCAGCGCAACCCCAAGCAGGAGTACAAGAAGGAGGCCTACGGCCTGTTCATGGAGATGATGGGGCGCATTCGCCAGGAGGTCATCCAGAAGCTGTTTCGCGTACAGCTGGCGCGCGAAGATGACGTGGAGCGGATGGAGGCGGAGCAGCGCCGCCGCAGGCTGGTCCTGAACCGCGCCGGCGCCGAGGATCAGGCGGTCAAGCCGGTCACCCGGGAGGCGGACAAGGTGGGGCGCAACGACCCCTGTCCCTGCGGCAGTGGCAAAAAGCACAAGAAATGCTGCGGCCGCTGAGCTGCCTGGGATTGCGGAAGGAGTAGCCGATGCGTGACGAGACGGTCAAAGGGGTGAGGGGGTTCAAATTCGCGGCCCGCAGCGGGGGGATCAAAAAATCGGGGAAGCTCGACCTTGGCTTGATCTGGTCCGAGGTGCCGGCCCGCTGCGCTGGGGTCTTCACCACCAACAAGGTGGTGGCGGCGCCGGTGATCGTCACCCGGGGGCGCGTGGCCGGCGGCAGCTGTCAGGCGATTCTGGTCAACAGCGGCAACGCCAACGCCTGCACCGGCGAGGGGGGGCTGCGCGACGCCCTGCGCTGCGGGGAGTTGGCGGCCGACGCCCTAGGGATCTCGCCAGAGCTGGTGGCGGTCTCCTCCACCGGGGTGATCGGCGTCTCGCTGCCGATGGAAAAGTTCGAAACGCAGGTGCCGCCCCTGGCCGTCGAGCTTCTGGCCGATCGGGCCGAGACGGTGGCGCAGGCGATCATGACCACCGATGCTTTCCCCAAAATGGCCGCCGCCCACGGCGAGGCCGGCGGTCGCCCCTACACCCTTCTCGGGCTGGCCAAGGGGGCCGGGATGATTCACCCCAACATGGCCACCATGCTCGCCTTCGTCGTCACCGACGCCCGGGTGGCGCCGCAACTTCTCGAGACTGCCTTGCGCCAGGGGGTCGACACCTCCTTCAACAGCATCACCGTCGATGGCGACACCTCTACCAATGACATGGTCCTGCTGCTGGCCAACGGCTGTGCCGAAAATCCCGAGATCGGCGCCGACACCCCGGAAGGGGAGCTCTTCGCCGACCGGCTCGCCTCGGTCCTGCTGGAGCTGGCGAAGATGATCGTTCGCGACGGCGAGGGGGCGACCAAACTGGTGGAGGTGCGGGTGCAGGGGGCGACCGACGCCGCGGCGGCGCGCCTGGTGGCGCGCAGCATCGCCACCTCCAATCTGGTCAAGACCGCCTTCTTCGGTGAGGATGCCAACTGGGGGCGAATCATCGCCGCGGCCGGCTACTCCGGCGCCGACATCGATCCGCAGAAGGTCGACATCTTCTTCAACGACATCCCGGTCGCCCGCCACGGGCTCGGCACCGGCAAGGAACTGGAGGAGAAAGCCACCGCCGTGCTGAAAACGGCCGAATTCACCGTCACCGTCGATCTGCACCTCGGCGGCGGCGAAGCGGTCTACTACACCTCCGATTTGACGTATGAGTACGTCAAAATCAACGCCGCCTACCGGACGTAGTCGGCTGATGAAAAACGCCCGCCTGCGGCGTTGCCCTCATCCATCGTCGACGACGTACCTTTCGGTACGCCTTACTCCTCTGGATTTCGGGCGCCTTGCATCCGGGCATTTTTGATCAGCCTCCGCGGCTGGGTTCCTGGGAACTGCATCAGCGCCGTAAGAGCACGGCGCCCGGGACCACCCTCCCTTGATTGGTTATTCGATGTTATCGCCGGCCCCGTTTATTGATCATACTCTGCTGAAACCCGAGGCCACGGGGGAGGAGATCCGTCTGCTGTGCGAGGAGGCGGTGGAGTATGGCTTCGCTGCCGTCTGCGTGCCGCCGGTGTTTGTTTCTCTGGCCGTCGACTGCCTCTACGGCTCGGAAGTGAGAGTGGCGACGGTGGTCGGCTTCCCCTTCGGCTATTCCACGCCGGCGACCAAAGCTTTCGAAGCGGCCGAGGCGGTGGCCGCCGGTGCGCGGGAGATCGATCTGGTCATTCATTGGGGGGGAGTGCGCCAGGGGGGGCTCGCCGCCGCTCAGGCGGAGATTGCCGAACTGGTTCGCCTGGTGCCGGAGGCGACGGTCAAGGTCATTCTCGAGTGCTGCCATCTGGAGCCGGCGCTGCAGCAGGCGATGGTGGAGCGGGCGGTGGCGGCCGGCGCCGCCTTTGTCAAGACCTCCACCGGTTTCGGGCCGGCCGGGGCGACGGTCGCCGATGTGCAGCGACTGGTGGCGGCGGCTGCCGGGCGGATCAGGGTCAAGGCGGCCGGTGGCATTCGCGATTGGCCGACCTGCCGGGCGATGCTGGAGGCCGGCGCCAGCCGCATCGGCACCAGCGCCGGGGTGGCGATCGTCCATCAGTGGCAGCAGTCCCAGCCGTGAGCCGGCGGCCGTGGCGGCGGGTGATCCTGCTGACTCTCGACGGGGTCGGGATCGGCGCTTTGCCCGATGCCGACCTTTACGGCGACGGCGGCGCCAACACCCTGCAGCATGTGGCGGCGGCCTGCGGCGGGCTGGAACTGCCGACCCTGCAGCGCCTCGGCCTGGGGAACCTGCTCCCCCTCCCCGGAGTGGCGGCGACAGCGGCGCCCGCGGCCTGCTTCGGACGGATGCGGGAGCGCTCGGCCGGCAAAGATACCACCACCGGGCATTGGGAACTGGCCGGCCTGATTCAGGAAGAGCCGTTCCCGACCTTCGCCCAAGGGTTTCCACCGGCCATCATTGAGGCCTTTGCCGCCGAGACCGGACTTTACCCTCTTGGGAACGTGGCGGCCAGCGGCACCGAAATCCTCCGTCGGCTGGGGGAGGAACATCTGCGAACCGGCCGCCCCATTGTCTATACCAGCGCCGATTCAGTTTTCCAGATCGCTGCTCACGAGGAGGTGATCCCCCCCGAGCGGCTCTACGATCTTTGCCGCACCGCCCGCCGGCTCCTCGACCCCTGGCGGGTCGGCCGGGTAATCGCCCGCCCCTTTCTCGGCCGGAGCGCCGCCGACTTCCAGCGCACCCCCCGACGTCACGACTTTTCCCTGCCACCGACCGGGCCGACCGTCCTCGACCAGCTGCAGGCCGCCGGCCGCACCGTCTACGGCGTCGGCAAAATCCACGACATCTTTGCCGGCCGCGGCGTGACCGACGCGGTCTACAGCGAGAGCAACGCCGACGGGATGGTCAAAACCCTTCAGGCCCTGGCATCGGTGCGGCACGGGCTGATTTTCACCAACTTGGTCGATTTCGACATGCTGTACGGTCATCGCCAGGACGCGGTCGGCCTCGGCCGGGCCCTGCAGGAGTTTGACCACTGGCTGCCACGTTTGCTGGAGAGGCTGGAGGGGGGGGATCTGCTGCTGATCACCGCCGATCATGGCTGCGATCCGACCACCCCCGGGACTGACCATAGCCGCGAGTATGTGCCGTTACTCGCCTGGGGAGCGCAACAGGAGATGGGGACCGATTTGGGGGAGCGGGAGAGTTTTGCCGATGTGGCGGCGACGGTGGCCGAAGCGCTGGCGGTGGTATCGCCGGCCGGAACGAGCTTTCTCGGCCTGGCGGGGGGTGACTAGATCAGCCGCAGACGCACGTCATTGCGGCTTTGCAGCTGGTCGTCGGTCAGATCGGACAGATCCGGTTCCCGGGCGTATAGTTCCCCCAGAAAGCGTTTCTGGATAAAGGCATCCAGTGCCTCGCGGGCCTCTTCGCTCATCGTCGTGAAAGCGACTCCCACTCCCTGCAGGTAGTTGTTCTCGGGATCGGGATGCACCCGGTAGAGGACTTCGGTCTCCACTTCCAGTTCTCGGCGCATCCCCAGCAGAGGAAACAGAACCTTCAGCTTCTCCCCCTTCTCCAGGCGAAAGCCGGTGCGGATGAACAGCCCCTGGCGGCTGAGGCTGAGCACTTCGGAGAGTTGGGACGACTCACCCCGGCACAGCATGCCGGGGAGTTTGACCGTCAGGCGCAGATTTTGCCGGGGGATTTTTTCCACGTGGCGCTGGATCAGGGCAAACAGGGCGAACAGGTCGAGGGGGACCTCCAGCGTATCATGCGCCACCGCCAACGGTACCATCGGCTCCTGGTCGCGCAGGATGATCAGCGAACAGCCGCGCTCGACTACCTGCCGGCCAACTTCGGCCACCAGAGGGTTGGCCTCGCCGCTCAGCAAAAGAGTGCCGACAATGAGCAGATCAGGGGGGCTCTCGGCAATCAGGGCTCGCAGTCGCTCGCGCCGGGAGGTGACCAGAACCCGGTACCCCCAGTGCTTGAGTATGACCTCGAGAGTAGAGAGGAGTTTTTCTCGGCAGTCGCCGATAAGCAGTCGTTTCATGTAGATTTTTTCCAGGCCGGATGAAGGGAGAATGTAAGCTTCTTTGGCCGTCGGGTCAAGGAGAAATCCTGGGGCAGCGCGGCTATGGCCAACCCGGGGGGGATATGTTATAAAAGGGCAATGAAGTTCTCATTAGGAGGTATGCCGTGAATGTTCCCGGGCTGTTGCTGGTGGCCGGCTGGGCACTGTTTGGCTGGCCGACTCTGGCCTTTGCTGGCCCGTTGATCGTCGCCGAGGCGGTCATCACCACCGCCGTAGCAGACCTGGAGCCGGTCGATGCCGTGCAGAGCTACCCGGCGGCGGTCGGTAAGCTCTTCTGTTTCACCCGGGTTGTCGGCGCGCAGGAAGAATCGGTCATCAGTCATGTCTGGTACCGGGGGGAGGCGGAAATGGGGCGGACGGTGCTTCCCGTTCGCGCTGCCGTCTGGCGCACCTGGTCGGTTCGCACTTTTCTCCCGTCGGCTGCCGGGGAGTGGCGGGTCGCGATCGTCGACGCCGAGGGGACGGAACTGCTCTCGCTCCCCTTTACCCTGACCGATCAATGATGGCGGGTTGGCAGCAACAAAAACGCCCCGGGCTGCCGGGGCGTTTTTGTTGCAGTCTGGATCAAGCAGATTTTTTCTTCTTCCCTTTGCCGCGGGCGGCCCGGGCTTTGGCCAGGTTGTCGCCAAGACCGCGGTCGACCGCCATCTGCCGCCGGCTTTCCGAGTAGGACCGGGCTGCCAGAGGCTGGGTGCGCGGGATGTCAAACTGTTTGCGGTACTCGCCGGGCTTCAGGCCGTGGGCCGTCTTCAGGTGCCGGGCCAGGGTTTTCATCTCCTTGCCGCACAGCATGCAGACGACCTTGTCTTTCCCGAAGGCTTTCTTGCGCGAGATGGTGGGCGCCCCTTCTTCGGCTGCCCCTTCGACGGGTACCCCTTCCCCTTTTTCCAGGGCCGCCAGAGCCTTGACTACCTCGGAAAGCTCTGCCAGCAATTCTTCTTTGGACATGGGGGTGGTGGAAGCATGGGCAGCGACAATTTCAGCTGCCATTTCGATCAGAGTGGCCATTGATATCCTCCTTGGATATAGACAATAATATCAGGGTAACCTGCTTGGTGCATAACTAATACATTATTTTTTTATTATTGCAAGAAAAAAACACATTCATCGGGGTGTTTGTGTTTAAAATGATCTGCCCGGTACAGCCTGATTACCCTGATGCGTCAAAATCAGGTGAACGTCTGCCGCCGGTACGGGCGTAAACAATTGTTCAATCTGCAGATCGGCCGACCAAAAAAATTGTATTCTGCCATCTTGGTTGAACATTGGGCAATCGAGCTCCAGTTCTGGTCGATGATGGAGTCATCCAAACAAGCTGCCAACATAACGCCAAAGTAAGGAAGTGTATGAAGATCCGAACTCATCTGGAGCAGCAGGAAGAGCAGATTCTTTCGCCTCATGCGTGCCACAGTGCCAGAAGCGCCGGGCGGCTGCGCCAGGAAGAGGCCTGTTCCATCCGCACCATCTTCCAGCACGATCGGGATCGCATTCTTCACTGCAAATCTTTTCGCCGGCTCAAGCACAAGACCCAGGTTTTTCTCGCCCCCGAGGGGGACCATTATCGTACCCGGCTCACCCACACCTTGGAGGTTTCCCAGATCGCCAGGACGGTTGCCCGGGCGCTGCGGCTCAACGAAGATCTGACCGAGGCGATCGCCCTCGGGCACGACCTCGGGCATACCCCTTTTGGCCACGCCGGCGAAGAGATGCTCAACGAGCTGGTGCCGGGGGGCTTTCGCCACGTTCACCAGAGCCTGCGGGTGGTGGAGAGCCTGGAGAAAGACGGTGCCGGTCTCAATTTGACGGCCGAGGTGCGTGACGGTATCGGCAAGCACTCCAAGGGGATGGGACCGTTGATCAGTGACCGGCCGGAGGTGCGGGCGTCGACCCTGGAGGGGCGTATCGTGCGGCTGGCCGATATCATCGCCTATGTGAACCACGATCTCGATGATGCGCTGCGGGCCGCTCTGGTGGAAGAAGCCGAGATCCCCCCCTTCATTCATCGCAGCTTTGGCAACTCCCACTCCCGGCGCATCGGTGCCATGGTTCGGGACATGATCTTCGCCTCCCTGCAGGCCGACGGGGCCGAAATTCGCCTGACCGAGTCGATGGCCGAGGCGATCGAGGAGATGCGCGACTGGCTGTTTCGCCACGTCTACCGGGCGCCCCGGGTGCATGAGGAGTTCACCAAGGCCTCGCGGGTTCTGCGGGAGCTGTTCGGCTATTTTTTAGACCACCCGCAAGCGTTGGCGACCCACGGTGGCCGCCGGTCGGCCGACGATCCTCTGGAGGTCGCGGTGGCCGATTTTCTCGCCGGGATGACCGACCGCTACGCCCTCAATCTGTATCACCGACTGTTTTTGCCGCAGCCCTGGAAAATCTTGTAAGTCAACATAACTGCTTGAATTTCCCGGTTTATAATGGTTGACACCCGGGCTGGCGCTGTGTTAGCTTTGATGGCATTTAACTCCCCCAGAAGAGCCTCGCGGCTGCCCGCGTCCTGTTCGCGGCTTCTGACATTCACCCGGTTTTCCCCCCGGGGAGCCCAGGAGGCTTGCATGAGCAAGAAACTGTTGCTGGCCGACGACAGCATCACCATTCAGAAGGTGATCGGGATCACTTTCGCCAATGAGGATTACGAACTGTGCGTGGTCGACAACGGGGATGCCGGGTTTGACAAAACCCGCAGCGAACGCCCCGATCTGGTGCTGGCCGACGTATTCATGCCGGGGAAAAACGGTTATGAACTGTGTGCCGCCATCAAACGCGACCCCGCCTTGCGCCATATCCCTGTCCTTCTCCTGACCGGCACCTTCGAACCTTTCGATGAAGCCAAAGCGAAAGCCGCCGGCGCCGATAGCTGGATTGCCAAACCTTTCGAATCCC
>JACZKF010000236.1 GCA_014860175.1 Desulfuromonadales bacterium
GAAGGGGGCGATCTGGGAACCTTTCGGGCCGGGGAGCTGACGGCGGCTTTCGAGACCGCGGTCAGTTCCCTGCAGCCGGGGGAGGTCAGCGAAATCATTGAGACCCCGCAGGGTTTCCACCTCCTGGAGGTCAGTGAACGCAACCCCGGCCGGGTGCAGCAGTTTGACAGCGTCAAGGATGAGATCACCAGGATTCTCACCGAGCGCAACACCGAAGAGCGGTTCAAGCAGTGGTCGAAGGGGCTGCGCCAGAAAGCTCACATCGAGGTGCGGATCTAATTCCCTCCAGCATTCCCAACAAAAAGGCCCCGCCGGAAACGGCGGGGCCTTTTTGTTGGGGTGAGGCCGGGTGGCTCCGCTACCCCTCACGGTCGAGTTCTTGCCGGGTCGCCGGGTCGCGCTGCACCCGCACGGCCGTGGTCGCGCCCGAGGAGGAACGGATCTCCCCGGTCAGCAGATCCCCCTCGATGCGCCCTTCGAAAACAGCCGGACCGGGGCTGCCGTCAGGGCTGGCGGCCAGAGCCAGATGCAGCCGGTCCCCCTGCAGGCTCCCCTCACTGATCGCCAGGCGCTGGCCATGGACGGTCACGGTCCCCTGCGCCTTCTGGAACTCCTGGCTGAGTTCAAAGGCAAGATCTTCCTCCCCCGGGGCCGTCCAGGTGCCGGTGGCGTTGGCCGGGATGACCCAGAAGTAGACCGAATGGCCGGAGAGCCGCCGGCTCTCCTCCGGCTCCCATTGGCCCATGTCGAAGTCGTGGGAGACCACGCGCGTCCCTGGGGCCAGTTCACGGAACAGTTTCGGGCGCAGGCGCAGGTTGACATTGGGGAGAAGATACAGCGTGACGACGGTCGCTTCCCGCAGGTCGACCTCGAACAGGTCGGATTGGATGAACTCTACTTTGTCGGTTACCTGGGCGCGTGCGGCATTTTGCCGGCTCTCCTGAATCCGGACTGGATTGATGTCGATGCCGATACCGGTAGCCCCTTTCTCCTGGGCGGCGGTGATGACGATGCGGCCGTCGCCGGAACCCAGATCGTACAGATGGTCGTCGGCGCTAACCTGGGCCAACTGCAGCATTTCCGCCACCACTTCTTCCGGGGTCGGAACGAAAGGGACCTCGGGGGCGACCGGAAACGGATACTCGTCGGCCACCGCCGGCACCGGCAACCAGGAACTCGGCAGCAGAAAAATGGCCACCAGGAGGAGTCTGAGCAACTTCATCGGGGATTCTCCTTTCGCGTAGGGGATGGGCGAACCAGCAACAGCAGAGGGATGCCGGTGAGGAGCACCGCCCCTCCGACCAGGGCGCCGACGCCGGTGAACGCCAGGCTGGCCATCAGCATGGCCAGACAGACGGCGCAGAAAAACAGCGGCAGCAGCGGATAGAGCGGCACCCGGAACGGGCGGTGCACCGAAGGCTCCTTGCGCCGTAAGACAAACAGGGAGAGGCCGACGAGGAAGAAGAAAAACCAGAAGACCGGCGCCGTATAGGCGACCATCGCTTCAAAGCCGTTGCGCGCCCAGGAACCGGCGGCTACCAGCAGCAGGGCAATCCCCCCTTGGGCCAACAGGGCGTTGACCGGGGTGCGCCGTTGCGCCTGCCATCTGCCGAGAAAGCCGAGGCGGGGGAAATCGCGCCCTAAGGCGTAGCCGGAGCGGGCGCCGGTGATCATGGTGGCATTCATGGTGCTGAGGGAAGCGGTGACCACCAGCAGGCTTACCAGTCGCGCTCCCCCTTCGCCCACGGCCAGCCGCATGAGGTCGGCGGCCACCGCGTCCGAGCCGGACATCCCGGCCTGCCCCAGCCCCCGCAGCAGTGCCAGGTTGACCGCCAGGTAGAGGAGGGTCACCAGGGCGATGCTGCCGACCAGCACCCGCAGCATGTTGCGGGCACTGCCACGGACCTCGGCCGACAGGTAAGCGGCCTCGTTCCACCCCCCGAAGGTCAACAGGACGAAGATCATCGCTTTGCCGGGGAGCGCTTCGGCCAAAAAGGGCTGCGGCGCCGCTGGCCGCAGCAGCGAGCCGGTCACGATCAGCGTCCCGAGTCCGAACAGCAGCACGATGATCAACGACCACTGCACCTGTTTCCCCTGACGGATGCCAATGAGGTTGACGGCGGTGACCAGAAGGACGGTCAAGGCGGCATAATGGGGGGAGGCCAAGGGGAGTTGGCTGAAGGTTTCAGCGAGGTAGTCGCCGATCAGGAAGGCGAGCATGGCGATGGAGCCGGTCTGGATGACCGTAAGCCGAGCCCAGACAAACAAGAATCCGGGGCCGGTGCCGAAGGCCCGGGTCATGTAGTGGTATTCCCCACCCTGCGTCGGATAGGTCGATGCCAGCTCGGCATAGCAGAGGGCCCCCGCCAAAGAGATCACCCCCCCCGCCAGCC
>JACZKF010000237.1 GCA_014860175.1 Desulfuromonadales bacterium
GGGGGAGGCGGGGCTGCGGGCTTTTGCCCAGGAGACGCCGGCGGTGGTGGTGACCGATATCCAGATGCCGGGCGTTTCCGGCTACGAGGTGCTCAAACAGATCAAGGCCGAGCGGCCGCAGACTCTGGTGATCGTCATTACCGCCCACGGTACGGTGGAGAAGGCGGTGGAGGCGATGAAGCTCGGTGCCTACGACTATCTCACCAAACCGTTCAGCCGGGACGAACTGCGGATGGTGGTGGCCAAGGCCTTCTCCTTTCGCGGCCTGCAGGAGGAGAATGTCCGGCTGCGGGAAGAGTTGACCGACCGCCTCGACTTCTCTCACCTGGTCGGCATTTCCGACCCGATGCAGGAGGTGTTCGATCTGGTGCGGCGGGTGGCTGCCACCGAGGCGACGGTGCTGGTGACCGGTGAGTCGGGGACCGGCAAAGAGCTCATCGCCCGCGCCATTCACCACGGCAGTGAACGGCGCCAGGGGGCCTTTGTCACCGTCAACTGCGCCGCCATCCCGTCGGAGCTGCTGGAGAGCGAACTGTTCGGGCATGTCCGCGGCGCCTTCACCGGCGCGGTCAGAGACCGCAAAGGGAAATTTGAACTCGCCGACGGTGGCACCCTGTTTCTCGACGAAGTCGGCGAGTTGCCGATGGAGTTGCAGCCCAAGCTGCTGCGGGCCCTGCAGGAGCGGGAGATCGAGCCGGTCGGCGCCACGGTGCGCAAGATCGACGTGCGGCTGGTGGCCGCCACCAACCGTGACCTGGAGGCGGCCATGGAAGCCGGGACCTTTCGTGAGGACCTCTACTATCGCCTGGCGGTGATCCCGGTGCACTTGCCGCCGCTACGCGCCCGGCAATCGGACATCCCGCTGCTGGCGAAACATTTCCTGCACAAGCACGGCGGGGCCGGGGTGCAGTTTGCGCCTCAAGCCATGGACCGGCTGACCGCCTACGACTGGCCGGGGAATGTGCGGGAGCTGGAAAATGCGGTGCAGCGGATGCTGATTCTGCGCCGTGGCGATCTCATCGACGAGCAGGAACTCCCCCCGAAGCTCGTGCAGCGCGGGCGCCCGCCGGCCGGCGGGGTGCTCAATCTGCCGGAAGAGGGGTACTCCCTGGAGGATCTGGAGAAAGAGGCGGTGCTCGAGGCGTTGCGCCGGCAGGGGTGGAATCAGACCCGCGCGGCCGCCTTTTTGCGGATTCCCCGCCACACGCTGATCTATCGGATGGAAAAGTACGGTATAAAAAGGGAAGGATAAGGAGCCAGGCATGGCGCATCTGCTGAGCGATCCGGAGGCCTTGCGCCGGCCGGGAGAAAAACAGTTCGAGCTCTCCGGCTGGATCGATACCGCCCCCTTCGAAGACTTGGTCGGCCTGGCCATCCAGACGGCGGCGGACGGGCGTGCGGTGTTGTCGATGCCGTTCACCGTCAAGCTGGCCCAAGGCGGAGGGGTGGTGCATGGCGGGGCTTTGACCACCCTGGCCGATACCGCCGTGGCGATCGCCATCAAGACCCTTCTTCCCCCGGGCACCATCTTCGCCACCATCGAGCTGAGCATCCGGTTTCTCGCTCCGGCGCGCGAAGGGCAACTCACCGCCACCGCCCAGGTGAACGGCCCCCAGGGGCGCACCTTTCACGGCGAGGCGGTGGTCGTCGATGACGAGGGGCGGGAAGTAGCCCTCTTCACTTCGGTTTTCCGGGTCGCCCGGGGGCAGGGTTTCGGCGAATGACCCGCGGCGACTTCGAACGGCTGGTCGAAACGGCAATCGGGACGGTCCCCCCCGATTTCCTGGCCAAGGTAGAAAATCTTTCCTTCCAGGTGGAAGATTGGGCCGACGAGGAGACGCTGACCGAAGTCGGTTTCGACGACCCTCGCGATCTTCTCGGCTACTATCGCGGCTGGCCCTTGGACCAGCGCACCCACGACTACGGCCAGTGCCTCCCCGATGTCATTACCATCTACCAGGGGGCGGTGGAAAATCTCCGGCAGGAGACGGGCGATCCGCTGCTGAAGATCATCCGCGAAACGGTCATTCACGAATTGGCGCACTATTTCGGCTTCAGCGAAGAAGAGATGGACGAGATCGAGGCTCACTGGGCGGCTGGGGAGGGGCCGGCGGGGAGAAGAGAGTGAATTGCCGCCTTGACTTTTTTTTAGCGACAGTCTAGAAACTTAATGCCCGTTGGATTCATATAGTTGAATCTATATATTCGAAAGAGAGGTTTCATGCGCCGTATCCTTGGCCTGTTATGTGCTGTCGCGCTGCTGTGGAGTTCCGCCGCCGTAGCGGCCGGTGGACGACCCCAGGGGGCGCCGTCAACGGTGAAGGTCGGCCAGTCGGCACCTGATTTCACCCTCAAGGATCTGCAGGGAAACCAGGTCTCCCTTTCCAGCCTGCGGGGAAAGGTGGTCTTCCTCAACTTCTGGGCCACCTGGTGCCCCCCCTGTCGGGAAGAGATGCCAGCCATGGAGAGGCTGCATGCGGCCATGGGCGGGAAAGACTTCATGGTGGTGGCGGTGAACGTGGAGGACAACCTGTCGGTGGTCAGGAACTACCTGGAGAAAAATCCCCACGCCTTCACCATCCTTCTCGACCCGCAGGCGCAGGCGCAACAGCTGTTCAACGTCTATCGTTTCCCGGAGACCTATCTGATCGACAAGCAGGGAAAGATCGTCGAGCACTACATCGGTGCCCGCGACTGGTCGTCGGTGCAGTTCCTCAAGTACGTCTCTTCCCTGGTCAACGAGTGAGGCGGCGATGATGGGCGGTGCCGACCTGAGTCTCTGGATCGCGTTTTCGGCGGGAATTCTCTCCTTCTTCTCCCCCTGCGTGCTGCCGCTGATCCCTTCCTATCTTACTTACATCACCGGCCTGACTTTCGGGGAACTGAAAGAGGCCCATCCCAGCATGAAGGTGCGCTGGACGGTGCTCGCCCACTCCCTCGTCTTCATCGCCGGCTTCTCCGTCGTCTTCATCACCCTCGGCGGGCTGGCGGGGCTCGCCTCTGCCTCCTTCCAGGAACATCTGCGCGAGAGTCTGGTCTGGGTCCAGCGGGTCGGCGGCCTGTTGATTTTCCTGTTCGGCATCCACCTGAGCGGGCTGTTCCATTTCGGGGTGCTGCTGGGAGAGCGACGGTTTCACCTGCAAAGCAAGCCGGCAGGCTTTGTCGGCACCTTCCTGGTAGGGATCGCCTTCGCCGCCGGCTGGACCCCCTGCATCGGTCCGATCCTCGGGGCGATTCTCGCCCTGGCGGCCAGCACCACCGGCGGTACCGGACGCGGGGTGGGGCTGCTCACCATCTATTCGGCCGGGCTGGGGGTCCCCTTCCTGATTTCCGGTCTGCTCTT
>JACZKF010000238.1 GCA_014860175.1 Desulfuromonadales bacterium
GGAGGGGGCGGAGCTACACCGTTCGCGGCACTGAATTTACGGTCAGGCAAGCCGGACCCTCGTCGACCAAGGCCCGCGGGAGAAATCGATGCGCTCCCCTCTAGACCTCTTGGCAGGGGAACGCTTCTTATGCTAGGGTGAGATTTTTCCAATCCATGAGGATTTCTTGCTCTTCCAAATTCGGCCACATCCAGAATTTCTCCCTGATGCCGGCGCGGCTGCGGGTATCCCTTGGAAGGTCAAAGGCTCGGGATGCCTGAATACGGCTCCACCGCTCCCGGAGTAAGCACCTTTGAGCGCCGCCACCATCCTGCTTGCCTATGCCGGCGGCCTCGGCTGTGCCCCTTTCCTCTCCCCCTCTCCCCTGCTTCCGCTCCTCCCCCTGCTGGCGGCCGGCGCCTGGTTCCTGCTGCGTCGACACCGTGGCGGCCCGATCTGCCTGGCGGCCTGCTTCTTCCTTCTCGGCTTCGCCGCCTACCACCAGCAGCTCACCCCTCCCGACCGGCCGCCGCACATCCGGGCCTTTATCTCCGACCACCCTCTGGTGATCGAGGGGGAACTCCTGGCCATCTCTGCGCGCTACCCGAGCGGCGCCAGCCTCGATCTGCAGGCGCACCTGGTCGGCAGCCAAGGGATTGCGGCGCCGGTTCGGGGACGGGTGCGCCTGTTGGTGGAAGATGAGCTGCCGGCGGCCAGAGCCGGCGATCGCCTGCGGCTGCGCACTCGGCTGCGGGCGCCGCGCCTGTTCGGCACCCCGGGTGAATTCAACTACCCCCGCTTTCTGGCCGCCCGGGGGATTTTTGTCACCGGCTTTGTCCCGGCGGCCCGCGACATCGCCATTTTCCCTCAGGGTGCGACCTCCTTCGAAGGGTGGCGCCAGCAGATCGGTCGCGGCATCGAAGCGGCCGTCGACCCTTCTCTGGCGCCGCTGGTGCGCGCCCTGGTCATCGGCGACAAGGGGGGGATCACCCCCGAACAGCGTCAGTTGCTCGCCCGCGGCGGCATCTCCCACCTGTTTGCCATCTCCGGCCTGCATCTGGGTCTGATTGCCCTCTTCCTGTATGGGCTGGCAAAATCACTCTATGGCCGGTCGGAACGCCTGCTGCTATGGACGCCCCCGCGGCGCTGCCTGCCGGTGCTGCTGCTGCCGCTGCTCTTTGCCTACCTGCAGTTGACCGGCGACGCCTTGCCGACCCGCCGAGCCTTCCTGATGGCTGCCGTCGGCGCCCTGTTCCTGCTCTGGCGGCGGCGGACACCGCCGCTGCGTCTGCTGGCGGCCGCAGCGCTGGCCCTCCTGCTGGTCTCCCCCCTGGCTCTGTTCGAACCGTCCTTTCAGCTCTCCTTTGCCGGGCTACTCGGGATTTTGCTCCTCGTTCCCCCCTGGGCGGAAAAAGTGGCCCGGCTTCCTCGCCTCTGCCGTTCGCCGCTGCTGCTGTTGCTGACTACCGCCGCCGCCACCGTCGCCACCGCCCCGTTTGCCCTTTGGCACTTCCATCTGCTGGCGCCAGCCGGTCTACTACTCAATATGGCGGCGGTGCCGGCCATCGGCTTTCTGGCCGTTCCTCTGGGGCTGGCCGGCGCCCTGCTCCTCCCCTGGTGGTCGGCTGCTTCGGCCGTTTTGTTTGGCGGCTGCGCCCAGGTGCTGCGGGTGACCCTGGAGAGCTGCGCCTGGATGGTCTCTTTCCCATGGCTGGCCGGTTGGCAGATGTACCTTTCTCCTCCCCGCCTGACTGCCGCCTTCCTGCTGGCGGGCGGGTTCCTGCTGCTGGGGCGGGGAAAAAGCTGGCGACCCGCCTCTCTCCTGATAGCCGGCGCCATCGTCCTGCTGGCGCTGCCGGCGGCGGCTCCGTCGGGCTTGACCGTCACCGTGCTCAGTGTCGGCCAGGGAG
>JACZKF010000239.1 GCA_014860175.1 Desulfuromonadales bacterium
TCTGGGGGTAGCGCAGATGGTCGGTTTTAAGCTCCATGCCGGATGGGGGGCGTTTGCCGGTCACCTGATCTTCTTCTTTTTTCTTTTGTTGAAGCCCTCCGGGCTGCTGGCCAAAGGAGGTCGGAATGTCTGATTTGGCCAGGTCGGAGCCAAGTACCACATGGCGCGTTAAAGTCGAAAATCGAAGCATTCTCTGCCTCCTGGGGCTCGTAGGGGTTCTGGCGCTCGTCCCCTTTTATGCTGATGAGGGATTGATGCGACTGGGAGTGGAGGTGTTTACCCTCCTCACCATGGCCCAAATGTGGAATCTGCTGGCCGGATATACCGGATTCGTTTCTGTCGGGCAGCAGGTCTTTGTCGGGATTGGCGCCTACGGTATGGCTCTGGTTGCCCTGAAGGCCGGGATAAACCCCTTTGTGGCTGTTGCCTTCGGCGGGTTGATCGCAGGCCTGGTCGGTACCCTTGCCGCACCCATACTGTTTCATCTCCGGGGCCCCTATTTTGCCATAGGAACCTGGGTCTTGGCTGAGTTGTTCAGGATTTTTATCAGTAACAATGAATGGTTTGGCGGCGGCAGTGGGTTAACTTTGGCCCGTGCGGTTCAAGGTGTGCCGCGAGAGTGGCGAACGAAAATCATGTTCTGGCTCGCGTTGGCCTTGGTTGCTGGTGCAATCTTGTTGGTTTTATGTTTGCTGCGCTCACGCTTTGGTCTGGCCATCCGTACCGTACGCGACAATGAAGCGAGCGCTGAGAGCGTCGGCGTCAATGTTTTGCGAGTGAAGCTTACCGTCTTCATCGTTGCGGCATTTGTGACAGGTTACGCAGGAGCTATAAATTATCTCAACAGCATGTTTATCAATGTTAATGCTGCATTTTCTGTCGATTGGTCAGCTTTGATGATATTCGTAGTGGTTATCGGTGGAATAGGAACAATAGAGGGTCCAATTATAGGAATAATCATTTACTTTATCTTGCGTGAATATCTTTCTGACTATGGCACTTGGTACATGATCACTCTTGGAACGGTTGCAATTGGGGTAATGCTGTTGGTCCCCGACGGAATATGGGGATTGATAGCAAAAAAATTCAATATAAGACTGTTTAACACTAGATCTAGATTGGATGTGTTTTCCTCGGAAGATCATATCATTTCAGCTAACGCAAAAGGAGGAAACAATGATCAGCCAAGTTAAGTCGACGATTCCTAGTAGATTCCTATTATCCGTATTACTGATGCTTTCTGGTTTATTGGTGGTATCCGCCTTGAATCCCGCACTGGTCAAGGCCAATACAATCAAAATCGGATACATCAGCCCTTTAACCGGAACCCACGCCCAGTTCTCGGAAACGGATCCTTTCGTAATTTTAAACATTAAACAGTTGGTTAAATCCGGCATCAAGGTTGGCGATAAAGACTACAAAGTGGAGATCATCCAACGGGATAGCCAATCCAACCCGGATCGTGCCGCCAATCTGGCAGCCCAGTTGATCCTGAAAGACAAAATCGACCTTCTTCTGATTCAGGACAGTCTCTGCTCGATTACTGCCTCTGATCAGGCTGAGCTCTATGGGGTCCCGTCCATTTCCACCAACATGCCTTGGCAGGCTTGGATGTTTCCCCGGAAAGGTGATCCCAACGTCGGTTTTGAATGGACTTATCACTTCTTTTGGGGACTGGAAGACATTATCGCGGCATACACCGACATCTGGCAGTCTGCTAGCACCAATAAGACCGTAGGGACGCTTTTCCTGAACGGCCCCGACGGGGATGCTTTCGCCAGTGACGAGTTCGGAATCCCAGCAGTTCTGCGGAAAAACGGCTACACAACCATCAAAACCGGTAATTTCCAGGTTGGAACAGCCAGTTTTTCCACCCAAATCAACTCTTTCAAAAAAGGCAACGCCGATATCATCACCGGGATCTCCTATGTGAATGATTTTTCCACCTTTTGGTCCCAGGCAAAACAGCAGCAGCTGCAGCCCAAGGTTGTAACGATGGCGGCGGCCTTACTGTTTCCCTCGGGCTTGGAAGCACTGGGGAATCAGGGGGATGGTCTGACGACGGAGGTCTGGTGGAGTGCCGGCCACCCCTTCAAGTCGACCCTCACCGGGCAGTCCGCCAAAGAGTTGGCCGACCAATATGAGAAAGATACCGGTCGTCAATGGACTCAGCCCCTGGGGATGGCCCATGCCATTTGGGAAATCGGCATCGAGGCGCTTAAGCGGTCCGGAAACCCGCATGATCGGAAAGCGGTGCGGGATGCATTGGCCCAGATGAAGATGAAGACCATTGTCGGGGAAATAAACTGGGCGGACACCCCGATCAAGAATGTTTCCAAAACGCCCGTCGTCGGTGGCCAGTGGCGTCTTGGTGGCAAGTACAAATATCACCTTCTGGTCACCAACAATGGCCCGGCCCCTTCCATTCCGGTACAGGCCAAGTTGGAATTACTTACGGAGCTGAAATAGCTTCCTGATGCTCCATGCCGATGGGGGGATCGGCATGGGGAATTTTTTCCAAAAGGAGATAAGTCAATGAATTTTGAACGAAAGCAATTTCCTCTGCTTTATGTCAATCAACACTCGAGAGGCGTCGTCGGTTGGGGTGCGAGCAAGACTGCGGGGCAGGAGTGCCAGCGGTATGGAATCAAGCATGCGCTTCTGGTCACAACCGGGCTCAAGGGGACCGGCATCGTTGACGAGGTGGAAGGAATTCTCAGGCACGCCGGGCTCGAGGTGACGATCTTCGACGGAGTCACTTCCAACCCCAAGGACCATGAAGTCGTGGCCGGTACCAAGATGTATCTTGAAGCAGGCTGCGACGGTGTCGTTTCCGTCGGGGGCGGCAGCGCCCATGATGCTGGCAAAGCGATCCGCATCATGGTGACCAATGATGGAGCAAAGACCGACCTGAGAGACTTCATGGCCGTCCTGGACCCGCATTTCACTACCCGGATACCGACCTACAAGGTTGTGAACATCCCTCATGTGGCGGTCAATACCACCACCGGCACGGGTGCTGACTGCACCTCCTTTGCCATCATCAATGATGAAGATTGGAAGTACAAACTGATCCTGATCGTCCCCGGTGTCGATCCGTCTGTGGGGATCAATGACCCAGCTCTCATGCGCTGCCAGCCGCCGCACGTGGTGGCCTGGACCGGAATGGATGCTTTCTGTCACGCCATCGAGCCGTTCGTCGGACGCCTGAATCTGCCGATTGCGCACGCCACGGGGCTGCGGGCGATCAAACTGGTGAGTGAAAATGTCCGCCAGGCCTACGCCAATCCGAAAAACGACACGGCGATTGAAAATCTGCTCTGGGCCCAGTTCATGGCCTCCATGTCCTACAACATGGGGGGGGGTATGGGGATGGTGCATGGCCTGGCGCACATGGTTTCGGTGCTCAAAGACCTTCACCATGGCCACGCCAATGCGCTGATGCTGCTGCCGGTCGAGCGTTTCAACTCCATCGCTTGTCCGGAGCGGTTTAAGGAAATCGGCGAGGCAATGGGGTTGGATGTGCGTCACCTGACCCCTATTCAGGCGACTGACCGGACCTTGGAGGAAATGGAGCGGCTCCGCAACGATGTGGGGATTCCTGCTGTGTCGCTCCGCGAACTCAATTTCTCCGAAGCAGATATCGAACATACGGCGAAATGGGCCAGCAATGATATCTCCATGGAAGCGAATCCTCGGGACATGTCCAAAGATCAGATCAGGGCCATCATGCGTGGGTGCCTGTAGGAAGTCGGATGAAAGGAAAACAGATGAACGAGACCAAAGGTGTAATCTTCAAAAATTTGGACAATGACGGAGAAAACCTGCTCCTGGAAGAAGAACCGGCCATCCTGGAAGAGATCCAGATCGAAGAACTGGCGATCGACGGGATTTGTGGAGTCTACTGATGAGCCTTGAGACAGCATACATTCTTCATCCGGCCTGTCGGGTCAGGGAAGAGGCTTTCGGCTTGCTGTTCTACGACTCAAGAGGTCCCCGCCTGCTTTTCGCGGAGACTGGACGATTGTTGACCCCGGAGTTTTTCCGGGGGCAGGAATCTCTCCATTGCCGGCTGCTGGGGTGCGGTGCAGCCGAGTTGGACAGAGTTGGCAATCTGCTGGGGAAACTGGTAACGAAAGGATACCTGCGTGAGCAACCGCTTTGTTGAAATGGGCCTTCGTTCCCCCGTCAATCTGACATGGGAGGTGACTTTCGCCTGCAACCTGCGCTGCCGCCACTGCCTGTCGGCTTCGGCGGAAGCGGCAGTGAACGAGCTGACCACCAGCGAGGCATTGGGTCTGGTCGAGCAGATCCATCAGGCCGGTGTATTCCAGATTAACTTTGGCGGTGGCGAGCCGTTCCTGCGCCCCGATTTCGAAGAGATCCTCCAGGGGTGCCACCGGCGTGGCATCATGACCTGCATCTCCACCAACGGCACCCTGCTCGATCCCCCCCTGGCGAAGCGGCTGGCTGCCTCCGGCCTGGTCGCCATTCAGGTGAGCCTTGATGGCGCCTGGCAGGCGACCTGCGAAGCGATCCGCGGGCGGGGGACCCACGCCGCCGCCATCGGCGCCCTGGAACTCCTGGCCAGCTCCGGCATTCCGACCAGCATCAACACCGTGCTGACTTCTCTGAACGCCCGCGAGATCCCCGACCTGCAGGCGTTGGCCAAAACGTTGGGGGTCTCTTTCCGGGTCAGCCGCTTCCGTCCCTCGGGACGCGGGACCGACAACTGGCAGGACCTGCGTCCACAGCCGGAACAATTGCTCGACTTTTCTGAATGGCTGGGGCACCAGGGGGACGTTCGCACCGGGGACAGCTTCTTCTCTCTGATGCCGCAGGAGCGCCAGGGACTCGGGCTGAATCTCTGCGGCGCCGCCAAACTGACCGCCTGCGTCGGCCCGACGGGAAATTTCTATCCCTGCGCTTTTTTGCAGCGGGAGGAGTTTTTTGCCGGTTCTATCCGAGATCAGTCTTTCCAGGAGATCTGGGAGGGTGCACCCATTTACGACTCTTTGCGCAATCTGCGGATCCGCTCCTGCGAGGAGTGTCAGCGCTTCGACCAGTGTCACGGCGGCTGCCCGGCGGTGGCCTACCACCTGAAGAGCGAAATGGACGGCGGTGACCCGGAGTGCCTCGAGCGTTGCGTCTCCTCTCTGGCCGAGGAGCGGACAACGGCGGCCGCTTGAAATCGAGCATCCGGTTAAGACTTAGCCCAAGAAACTGTTTCCAGGAGCCGATCCCATGATGTTCCCGAACCTTTTTTCTCCCTTGAAGTTCGGCACGGTAGAGCTGAAGAACCGCATCTCCTTTCAGCCGCACCTGACCAATTTCGCTGTCGACTGCCTCCCCAGCGAACGGCATATGTACTACTGGGGTGAGCGGGCGAAAGGGGGGGCGGGGCTCATAATCACCGAGGAGATGAGCGTCCACCCCACCGACCGGGCGTACGAGAAGCTGATCGATGTCTATCACCCTGAGGTGATCCCCGGCTTCAAGAAGATCACCGACTATATCCACCAGTTCGACACCCGCATATTCGCCCAGATCAACCACAACGGTCAGCAGTGTGACGGCGCCATTTCCCGGCTACCGGTATGGGCACCGAGCCCAATGCCGGATGTCCTCTTTCGCGAGACACCGAAGGAGATGGAGCCGGAGGATATCGATGAGGTGGCCCGCTATTTCGCCCGCAGCGCCGTCCATGTACGGGAGGGGGGCTTCGACGGCATCGAACTGCAATTCGGTCATTCGAGTCTCGCCCGTCAGTTCCTTTCGCCTCTGACCAACTTCCGCCAGGACGAGTACGGCGGTAGCCTGGAGAACCGGATGCGCGCCCCGCTCATGTTCATCAGTGCTGTGCGCAAGGCGGTGGGGAGGGACTTTACCCTCGGTATCCGCCTGTGTGCCGACGAGATGATCCCCGGCGGCCTGACTCTGACCGATGTCCAGGAGATCGGCGCAATTTTTGAGGCTTCGGGGCTGATCGACTTCATGGACCTGTCGATTGCCACCTTTTACAACCTCTACCTGGTGGAGGGGTCGATGCACACCCCCCTCGGCTACACCATCCCGCTAGCAGCGGGGATGCGTGAGCGGATCAAACTTCCGGTTTTTTGCACCGGTCGCATCAACGACCCGGTGCTGGCGGAGAAGGTCCTCGCCGCCGGTCAGGCCGACATAATCGGCATGTGCAGGGCCCTGATCTGCGACCCATTTCTGCCGAAAAAGGCGTTTGCTGGGCAGCTGGAGCAGATCCGCTATTGCATCGCCTGCAACCAGGGATGCATCGGCCGCATGGGGGTGAACAAGCTCCTTGGTTGCGTGCAGAACCCGGCGGTCGGGCTGGAGAAAGAATGGGGGGAGGGAAAGCTGGCGAAGGCGGCGGTGAAGAAGAAGGTGATGGTTGTCGGCGGCGGTCCCGGCGGTATGTGGGCGGCCAAGATGGCCGGGCGACGCGGGCACGGCGTTACCCTGTATGACCGCAAGGAAACGCTGGGCGGACAGATTCTGACCGCCATGAAAGGGGCTGGGCGCGAGGAGTTCGGGGTCATCATCCGCAACGAAAAGGGGCAGGTCGACCAGGCCGGGGTGCAGGTCCAGCTCAAGGTCGAGGTGACGGCGGAACAGGTTCTGGCGGCGACCCCCGATGTGGTCATTATCGCCACCGGCAGCGTGCCAAAGGATCACCCCGTTAGCGGCGCCGATGGCCCCTCGATCTACAACGTCTGGCAGGTACTGGACGGCCATGTGGAACTGGGAGAGCTTGGGGAGAGAGTTTGTCTGATCGACTACGACGGCCACCACCGGGCCACCGCCACCGCTGAGTTTCTCGCCATTCGCGGCAAGACGGTGCACATGATCACCCCCAGCCTCTTTGTCGGTGCCGAGTTGGGACCGGCCCAGGACCTTTACCTGACCCGGCAGCGACTGCTGCAGAAGGGGGTGGCCTTCACCCCCGACATCGCGGTGATGGAAGTCGGCGGCGAAGCCGGGGCGAAGGTGGTCAAGGGGTTCAACGTCTACTCCAACCTCTGGCAGGAGTGGGGGCCCTTCGATTCCCTCCTCTTGGCCATGGGGCAGCAGGTGAACGACTCTCTGTACAAGGCACTCAAAGGGAAGGTGAAGGAGCTCTACCGCATCGGCGACAGCGTCGCCCCGCGCAAGGTGGATATGGCGATCTGGGAAGGGCACCGGATCGGGAGAGAGATCTGATGGACGGCGGCAAACTCCTTCTCTTTATCGAACTCCCTGGCGGCGAACTCGACGAGATCGGCCGCGGGATCCTCTCTTGGGGGGCGCGCCTTGCCGGCGTTCTTGGTGCCGACTGGGGCGCCGTTACCGCCGTCGTCCCCGAGGGGGGGCAGCTGGCCGCCTTCGGGGCCTTCGGCACCCCGGCGGTGACCGCCATTGCGGGGGGCGAGCGCCTCCTCGATGCTCCGGCCCTTCTGGGCAAGGCTGTGGCCGATCTGGCTGCCGAGCGGGGGGCAACGGTTCTCCTCCTCCCCCACAACGACCTGGGGTCCACCCTCGCCCCGGTGATCGCCGCTGCCCTCGACGCCGCTCTTCTCACGGAGGTGGCGGCCGTCCGGCGCGGTGAGGACGGCGTGCGCCTCTCCCGGCCGGCCCTTGGCGGGCGTTTGGCCGAAACCAAGGTGTGGGATGGCAAGCGCCCTTTGGTGCTCACCGTGCCGACCCGCGCCCTGAGCCAGGTTTTGCTGCCGACGGTCCGCGCGATAACACCGGTCCTGGCGACCTGGCAGCAGCCCCCTCTCTCTACGCTGAGGGCGGCGCGGATCATCGGCCGCATTCCCCCTGATCCGGAGACGGTCGACCTGACTGAAGCGGAAGTGATTTTCAGTGCCGGCAAGGGGTGCGACCCGGCCACTTTCGAACAGCTCAAGGAACTCGGCCGCCTGCTGAACGTCTCTTTCGGGGTCACCCGGCCGGTTTTCGACCAGGGATGGGCCGAGTTCGAGCGGATGATCGGCCAGACGGGGCGGACGGTGGCCCCGCGCCTCTACCTCGCCCTCGGTATCTCCGGCTCCATGCACCACGTCGGTGGGATCCAGGATTCCCGCCGCATCGTCGCCATCAACAACGACCCGAATGCCCCGATCTTCACCACTGCCGATGAGGGGTTCGTGGCCGATCTGGGAACAAT
This sequence comes from Desulfuromonadales bacterium, assembly GCA_014860175.1. GTDB lineage: Bacteria > Desulfobacterota > Desulfuromonadia > Desulfuromonadales > JACZKF01 > JACZKF01. The sequence goes on from JACZKF010000239.1 coordinate 8,165, forward strand.
CGTGCCGCTCCTCCTGGCCAAGGCCCGATCGGGCGCCGGAGGTGCGCGATGAAGACGAATTTTCAGGCGATCGTCGTCGGCGCCGGGCCCGCAGGTGCTTCGGCCGCCCTGATTATGGCCCGGGCCGGTCTCGATGTGGCCCTGGTCGAGCGCGGCACCTTTCCGGGCGAGAAGAACATGTTCGGTGGTGTGCTGCACCGCATCCCCGCGTTGGAGGAGGTTTTCCCCGATTTCTGGGAGCGAGCGCCACTGGAGCGGCATATCATCAAAAAGGGGGTCACCTTCGTCACCGAAGGCTCCAGCTTCAGCACCGTCATCGAAGCCGGCAGTTTCGATCGACCGCCGTTCAACGGCTATACCATTTTCCGCCCCCGCTTCGACGCCTGGCTTGCTGGTGAGGCGGTCAAGGCCGGTGCCACTCTCATTGCCCGGTCGACAGTGGACGATGTCGTCACCCGCAACGGGGGGGTGGTCGGTGTCAGTGTCCTCGACCGAGGAGTACTGAACGCTCCGGTCGTGATTGCCGCCGACGGTGTCCTCTCCTTCACCGCCATGAAAGCCGGGTTGCGGCGGCAGACCTTCGACCCGGCGCAGATGGCGGTGGGGGTCAAGGCTCTGCTCGATCTGCCGAAAGGGGTGATTGACGAGCGCTTCGGCCTGGTCCGCAACCAGGGGTTCGCCAACGAGTTCGTCGGTTGCACCAGCGGAGTGCGGGGGGGGGCGTTCCTCTACACCAACTACGACTCACTCTCCGTTGGCCTCGTCTTCCACCTGGCGAGCCTGCGTACCAGCAGCAAAACCCCCTATGATCTCCTCAATGCCTTCCTCGAGCAGCCGCAGGTGGCCAAAATGGTAAGGGGCGGGCGGCTGCAGGAGTATTCGGCCCACCTCATCCCCGAGGGGGGGTACGACATGATCCCCGAACTGGTCGGCAGCGGTATTCTGGTCGCTGGCGACGCCGCCGCCCTTTGCAACGCTACCGGGGTCCATCTGGAGGGTATCAATCTGGCGGTACGGTCGGGAGTTCTGGCCGGCCAGGCGGTCATCGCCGCCCACCAGAGCGGCGATTTCAGCCGGCAGGGGCTCGCGACCTACCGGCGACTGATGGAAGAGAGCCACGTCCTCAAGGATCTCAGAAAGTGCCGGCTGGCGCCGCATATGCTGCATAACGACCGCATCTACAACGATTATCCGGAGCTGGTTTGCGGCCTTATGGAAGATATCTACCGCATCGACGGGGGACCAAAGGAAACCCTCACCCAGCTTTTTCTAAAAAGAGCCCGGAAGAAGATCGGCGTGAAGAATCTTGTGGCCGACGCCTTCAGCGCCTGGAGAGCCTTATGAATATCGACGAGATCTTCGACTTCACCAGCTTTACCATCGATCGTGAACCGCACATCGTTCTCGACCCCCAGGTCTGCGCCGGCTGCGACAACCGCGGCTGCATCCACTCCTGTCCTGGCCGCTGCTACACCTGGTCCGAGGCGGAACAGAAGATGACTTTCGTTCACGACGGCTGCCTCGAATGCGGCACCTGCTATGTCGTCTGTCACCGCAAGGCTTTCACCCGCTGGCGTTACCCGCGGGGGGGGTTCGGGGTGGCGTACAGAGTAACCTAAGAATGATTACCGGAGATGCCGATGGCGCACCTACCACTCGAAATACTCGTTCTTCTCCGCGAGACCTGCGATCCCCGGCCCCCCGCCCGGGTGACCGGCCGGGGGGCCGGCATCAGCGAGCGAGGATTGCGGCGGATGCCGAATCCGGCCGACCTCGCGGCGCTGGAGGAGGCGCTCTGCCTGAAAGACCAGACCGGCGCCGTGGTAACGGTCCTCGCCATCGGCCCGGAGCGGCTCGACGACACCCTGCGCCTCGCGTCGGCTATGGGGGTGGACCGGGGGATCCGGTTCTGGCATTACGGATGCGAAGGGGGCGATGCCGTGGCCGACGCCCGTGTTCTCGCCCGGCTCATCGAGATTATTGCCCCCACCCTGGTTTTCACCGGCAACCGGCTGGTCGACCGGGGGGACGACCCGGTGCCGGCGCTGGCCGCCGTCGCGACCGGTCGGCCGTGCATCGCCGCCGCCATTGCCCTCACCCTGGCTGAAAAAGGGGTGGAGGTGCTGCGCAAAGGGGATCGGGGAGCGAGGCAGATCGTTTCGGCCCCCTTCCCCTGCACCGTCCTTTTCGAGGGAGAACGCCTGCCCCGTTATCCTGCCATTGAGGCGCTCACCCGCTCCTTGACCGCTCCCGTGGAGCACTGGGAACTGGCGAGCCTTGGCTTGCCCTCCTGGGAAATCGGGGCCGCCGGCGCCTATCTGCCCGTGCTGGAGTTCGGGGTGCCGCGACCCGACCCGGTGCGAGTGGCGACCCCGGATGGGTCCCTTCCGGCCTTCGAACGGATCCTTTCCCTCCTCTCCGGAG
>JACZKF010000240.1 GCA_014860175.1 Desulfuromonadales bacterium
GTCCTTGGCGGGGCGGCCTGCGCCGGCTTGGGCGGAGACGGTGGGGCAGGGGCATCCGGGCGGCGCTCTTCCGGCGCATCCCCCGGCGGAGCAGTCTCTTGTTCGATCAGCTGGTCGGCCGGGCCGAGGCGCTTGGCCGGCCGCGGTCGCGGCGACTCCAGCTCCGGCGCCGTCGGCAAGTCGAGCTCCCGCGGCCGCGCCACCGGCGGCTGCGGTGGACGTACCTCGACGACGACCGGTTCCCGCCGGGTCGGGTCGGGAAACAGGTCACGCTCCGGCAACCCGAACAGCAGCAGCAGATGCAGCAGCAGGGAGAAGGTGATAAACCCCAGCAGCAGGGGGCTCTGGCGATTTTTCAGATCCATGGCAATTCGCCCATTATACATGATCGGGCAACGGGGAAACCAGCTGGAAGCAGGAGAAAACGTCCGGCCGTGGGGGGATGATTGGCAGTTGACCCTCCCATCCCCTTCGGTTATAGTCGGCCAATTCAAATAGGCCAATTCAAACCTTGTTTGGAGGAGGAAATGTCATGCATTTAGTAGACCAGATCAAAGCCAAGGCGCGCCAGAACCCGCAGACCGTCGTTCTTCCCGAGGGGTATGACGATCGGATGGTGCAGGCGGCGGGGCAAATCGTCGCCGACGGCCTGGCCCGGGTCGTCCTGCTCGGCAACCCGCAGAGCTTGCAGGCCAGGGCGAAGGAACTCGGCGCCTCTTTGGCGGGGGTGGTCCTGCTGGAGCCGGCCCAGGCGCCGCAGCTCGAGAGCTATGTCGATGAGCTGGTGGAACTGCGCAAGAAGAAGGGGCTCAGCCGGGAGGAGGCGAAAAAGATTCTGACCCAGGAGGACAACCTGTTCTTCGGGTCGATGATGGTGCGCCGCGGCGATGCCGGCGGCTGCGTCGCTGGCGCCTATAATACAACTGGCGACGTGCTCAAGGCCGCCTTCCAGTGCATCGGCCCGGCCCCCGGCATCAAGACCGTCTCCTCCTGCTTCCTGATGGTGACCAAAAACCCCGAGTTCGGAGAGAACGGCGTCCTGCTGTTTGCCGATTGCGCCGTCAACCCCAACCCGGACGCCCAGGCGCTGGCCGAAATCGCCGTCGCCACCGCCCGCAGCTGCAAAAGCTTCCTCGGGGTCGAGGCGCGGGTCGGGATGCTCTCCTTTTCAACCAAGGGGAGCGCCCAGCACCCCGACATCGACAAAGTGCTGCAGGCGATGGAGATCGCCCAACGGCTCGACCCGGCGCTGCAGATCGACGGCGAGTTGCAGGCCGACGCCGCCCTGCTCCCTAAAGTCGGGGCGAAGAAGGCCCCCGGCTCACCGGTTGCCGGCAAAGCCAATACCCTGATCTTCCCCGACCTAGACGCCGCCAACATCGCTTACAAGCTGGTCGAGCGGGTCGCCGGGGCGGAAGCCGTCGGCCCGATCATCCAGGGGCTGGCCAAGCCGGTCAACGACCTCTCCCGCGGCTGCTCCGTCGACGACATCATTTCGGTGACCGCCATCACGGCGGTGCAGGCCCAAGGGGGGTAAGTCCGGAACCCGGAAGCTGTTCTGTTGAAAAGAAAGAGGGGTCGGCGAAATTCGCCGGCCCCTCTCTGCTTCAGTTGTTTAAATCTTCGATTCCCCTGCCTACTTGCGCTGGAAATCGTGCCCGGCGAAGCTGTAGTGGAAACGCATGTGATCGGTGTAGGTCCCTTCCAGGATAGCGACTACGTCTTCGGTGAAGACCAGTTCCTCGTCGGTGGGGATGACGAAGACTTTGACCCGGGATTCGGGGGTGGTGATCACGCTCTCCTTTTTGCGGGTCATGGTGTTGCGGTTCTTCTCCTTGTCGAGAATGATCCCCATGAATTCGAGCCCCTCAAGGGTCTTCTCACGAATCAGCCACCCCATCTCGCCGACGCCGGCGGTAAAGACCACGGCGTCGATGCCGCCGATGGCGGCGGCGTAGGAGCCGATGTACTTCTTCAGCCGGTAGGACTCGATTTCGAGGGCGAGGGCGCAGCGCTCACAACCGTTGTTGGCCCCCTCGATGACGTCGCGGCGGTCGGTGTACTGGCCGGTGATCCCCAGCACCCCCGACTTCTTGTTGAGAATGGAATCGATCTCTTTGGGGGTATAACCTTCCCGCTCCATGATAAAGGCGGGGATGGCCGGATCGATGTCGCCGCAGCGGGTCCCCATGACCGCCCCTTCCAGAGGGGTCAGACCCATGGAGGTGTCGACCGAGATTCCGCCCTTGATGGCACTGTGGGAGACGCCATTGCCGATATGCATGGTGATGATGTTACAGTCCTTGGGGTCTTTGCCGAGGAGGACCGACGCCCGCTTGGAAACGTACAGATGACTCGTTCCGTGGAAACCGTAGCGGCGCACCCCGTACTTGCCGTACCACTCGTAGGGGAGGGGATAGGTGTAGGCGTGTTTCGGCATGGTCTGGTGGAAAGCCGTATCGAAGATCGCCACATGCGGCACGTTCGGCAGCACCGATTGGGCCGCCTCGATGCCGGCGATGTTCGGCGGATTGTGCAGCGGGGCGAGATGCTGGACTTCCTTGATGGCGTCAAGCACATGCTCATCGATCAACACCGAGCAGGTAAATTTCTCGCCGCCATGCACCACCCGGTGGCCGACGGCGGAGATCTGCGACATGTCACTGACCACCCCGTGGGTCTTGCCGCTCAAGGTCTTGATGATCAGGTGAATGGCGACCTGGTGGTCGGGGCACTCATACTCCTCCCGGTAGGTTTCGCGGCCGGGGACCTCATGGATGATATACGAATCACCGATGGTCACCCGCTCGACCATCCCCTTGGCAATCACGGCCTTCTTCGCCCAGTCGAACAGCTGGTATTTGACTGATGAGCTGCCGCAGTTTAAGGCAAGAATATCCATTGAATTGTAACCTCCTCACAAATTTCTCATCCGTTGTTCGGCGGCGCTCTGAACAAAACGACGTTCGACCTGTCCTGAATTAAGTTCCCGTGCAGAGCCGAAAATCCCCCGAAATTCAGTTCAGCAGCCCGCCAGATCCGTGGGAAAATGTTATGAAAGATATAATATGGGGGGGGCAAATGCAAGAGGTTTGTTCCCCCGGCCCGAGGCGAAAAAGGGTAGACACTGACATGCAAACGGGATAGTATCGAAAACCCTATTAAAACCGTGATTTCCACTATAGCAACCAAGGAGGAAAATTCAATGGCTCATCTCATTAACGAAGATTGCATCAACTGCAGCGCCTGTGAACCGGTTTGTCCCGTCAACTGCATCAGCGAGCAGGGGGATGCACGGGTCATCGACGCCGCTGTCTGCATCGATTGCGGCGCCTGCGTCGATACCTGCCCCGTCGACGCCATCAAGGCCCCCTGATCTCTTTTCGGGCGCCCTCCCCTCGCCCGCAGGAGGTAGACCATGTTCGGACTGGGTACCACGGAACTGATCATCATCCTTGTCCTTGTGCTGATCATCTTCGGCGCCGGTAAGTTGCCGGAAATCGGCGGTGCGCTCGGGAAAGGGATCCGCAGCTTCCGCAAGGGGCAGCAAGACAACGAAATTGATGTGACGCCGAACGAAGAAGAAAAGAAGAAAGAAGATAAAGCGGAGAAGTAGGAACAGTCTCCGCCGCCACCAACGACAAAAGCCGCCCCAAGAAGGGCGGCTTTTGTCGTCTGGTGCATGGACCAAGCGGCAGGGCTACCCGGAACCGGGACGAGAATCGGCCGCCTCGACGGTGAACTCCGCCAGATCGCTCGGCAGCTTGCGAAAGACAATGGTAAAGGGAATCGCCTTGCCGGGGCCGACATTGAGGTTGGACAGGGAGTCGCCGAACTGGTTGTTCATGCTCTCCTCGATGCGTGCGAAGGGGAGGGTGCGCAGGATTTCGTCATCCAGCGGGTTGCCGGAGAAGACGGTCTGCTGAACGACCGGTTGCCCAGCCTGGTTGAACAGGACCCCTTTGACGGCAATGGCCGAGCGCGATTCGGGGTACTCGTTCAATGCCTTCCCCTGAATGACGAAGAGTTGGCCGGATTCCTGATTCTGGACGAAGTAGCCGGTGAGGTCGGTCAGGCGGATCTGCCCCGGCAAGCTGACCGGCGCGGTATCGCCCGTCAGGCGCTCGAGCAGTCGGGAGGCGTCGGGGAGCCCTCCTTGCCAGAAGAAATAGGCGGCGGCTCCGGTCAAGCCCGTCAGGAGCAGGACGACCAGTACCAGGACGCCATAGAAGGGATTGCGCCGTTGGCGTACGGTCGGCGGGATGGGCAGCGGGGTGACGTCTGGCTCCGGTTGCTCCGCCGCCGGTTGTGGCGGCCGCGGTTCGGCTCTTGGCGCCGCTGGCGACGGGGGACTCGCCAGCGGGATCGCCGCCAGGGCGATGGCGGGCTCTTTCGTCGGCTCGTCTTCGCCGAAGCTCATATTGCTGAAGTCGAACTCTCCGTCCTCCTCGGCGCGGTCGGCAGCGTCTTCTTCCTGGTCGAAGGAAAAACCATTCCCTTCCAGGGAGAACTCTTCCTCGGCCGGTTGGTCATCAAAGGTGGGCGCCGCTTCGGTTGTTTCGTCAAAATTGAAGGGGGCGTCCGGGTCGACGTCGAAGCTGAACTCCTCAGCCGCCGGCGGGGCGGCAAAGGTAAACTCCTCGGCGGCCGATTCCTGGGAAAAGTCGTCAGAAAAATCGTCGGCGGCGAACAGCGCCGATGAAGAAGCGGCCGGCTCGTCGAAGGAAAATGAGGTCGGCGGCTCGTCCTCGCTGGCGGCAGTCTCGTCGGCCGGCGGGGGAGCGGTAGTGGCGG
>JACZKF010000241.1 GCA_014860175.1 Desulfuromonadales bacterium
CCCACAGACAGATCGTCCCTTTTTCCGGCTTCCCCAGGGCCAGCCGTTCGGCGGCCGATTCGATGCCATGGTCGATAGCGTTGCGGATGATGTGCATCAGCGGGTCGGAGAGGCTCTCCATGATCAGTTTGTCGAGCTCGGTTTCGCCCCCCCGAAGGTCGAGACCGACTTTTTTGCCATGTTCATCCGCCACCCGGCGCACGATACGGGTCATCTTTTCGAACAGCTGCGCCACCGGGACCATACGCACTTCCATGACCCCCTTCTGCAACTCGTCCAGACGGCGCTCCAGGACGCGGGTCGCTTTTTGCAGCTCTCGGGCCAGCTCAGCTTCCCCTTGCGCTTTGAGTCGATCGCTGATCTCGACAATCGACCCTTTAGCGAGGACGAGATCGCCGACAATATTCATCAGTTGATCGAGTTTATCGATATCGACCCGGACCGTACGGCTGACCGAGCGCAGGCTCGCTCCTTCGAGGCCGGCCGAACCGATCCCTGCCCCTTCCTCGTCGTGCTCCAGGGTAGGCAACCACTCCGTCCCCGCCGTCGATGGTGGCGCTGCCGCCGCCTCGGCGCCGGGAGCTAAAGCTTCGACCCGGATGTTTTCGCGCCCGACCAGGGCGGCAATGGACGCCACCGACTCGGTGGTGCCGAAAAGCACCTGGAAAGAGATACGGTCGGACAGGCTCCCCGGGCAGGGGAGAGTGCTGATCACTTCCCCATGATTTTTCAACAGGTCGGTGATTTCGGCCAGATCCTGATCGAAACTGACCAGGCTGAAATCGGCGGTGACGCGCAGCAGTTGCCGTTTTCTCTTCAAATTCTCCAGCAGGCGGTGCTCCTCATACTCGGTCAGGACGCTGAGGATTTCCCGATCGATGCCGGTGCCGGTAAAAGGGTCTTGGCGCCCCCCCCCTTGCAGCAGAGCATCGATGCGCTGGTTAAGAGGCGAAGTTTCGATAGTGAAAGATTCGTCCTCGCCTTTGCCGTTGACCAGGCGGGTCAACATCTCCAAACCGTCAAAAAGGAGTTCGACCAGCGCTTGGGTCAGAGGGACTTTCCCGAGACGCAAATGGTCCAGCAGGTTTTCCAGTCGGTGGGAGAGCTCGGAAATATCGTCGAACCCGAACATTCCGGCCAATCCCTTGAGGGAATGGGCGCCGCGGAAGATGCCGTTGAGCAGGTCCGGATCGCAATCACCGCTATCGGCGCAGTCGGCGAGGTGAACCAGGTCAAGATTGAGCTTTTCGATGATCTCCTCGGCCTCTCCGAGAAAATCCTTGATCGCCCGTGACGAAGTACTCAACGCACCCTCCTAGGCCAGAAACTGTCGGATGAACGCCTGCAGATCGGCAGGAGAGAACGGTTTCACCAGATACCCGTCTGCCCCCAGCTGCAGCCCCTTTTGCCGGTCGCGTTCGCTCCCTTCCGTGCTGATGATGAGCAGTGGCATATCCTTATAAAGCGGGTTGGTTTTGATGAAATTGACCAGCTCCAGACCATTGATGTCAGGCATGTTGATGTCGGTGATCACCATGTCGACTTTTTCCCGGGGGAGGATACGCAGCGCCTCGAAGCCGTTGGCGGCCTCGACGGTCTCGTAGTCGCCCATGGCCGCGATGGCGGAAGCGATAAGGGCGCGCATGGTCGGCGAATCTTCAGCGATCAGAATTTTTTTCGGCACAGATCCGCTCTCCTTGCTCAGATAACCTCTTTGCCGCGCAATCGACGCTCCAACAACGCCTTTTCCATGGCCAGACCCGCCTGCGAAAGAAAGATCTCCAACGCCTCGGTATCGCCGATCGGTCGATACTCCGGCAGATTGTCACCGTAGAGAATGGCGACGATCTTCCCTTCACTCAGCAACGGGCCGACGAAGACCTCCTCCGGCATCCCTCCCCCGAGCTGCTCCCTCAGGTAGTGGTCCCACGCCTCGACCCCCATCGGCCCTTTCACCGAGGCGAGATTTTCGAGAATCGGTGAAAAGAGAGTGGGGGCCTGGGTCGGAATTTTCATCCGGCGAACCCGGCTGTCGGCCGATTCATTTGCCAGTTCTATGCCAAATTGACCCAAGCCGACAATCTCCGGTTCCTTGACCAGGAAGATCACCGCCCGGTTCATGAACTCGCTGGCAAAACGCAGCACCAGCAGGATAATCCCGCCACCGAGGGTCGGATTGCTCAACTCCTGCAACATGCCTCGCAGAAGGTGCAGTCCGTGGGTTTTCTCGGGGGCCTGGGCGGTGGCGGGGGAGACCCCCATCTCTTGGAGAAGTTCGGCCCCGAGATTGTACAAAGAGGCGTCGGGAAGCCGCTCTTCCTTGCCGACCTGTGGGGCCAGACCGGCGATGCTGGCCCCCAGCGCCTCGAGAGCGAGGAGCCCCCGCTCTTCCCGAACTTCGCTTTTCTTTGGCTTGGAAACCACGGTCGGCACCCCCAGCTGCCGAACCTTACGCTCGATTTCGGGGTTGGGGTAATCCGACATGACCAGGGGGGTAAGTTCGGGGAACTGGTGGCGAACCTGCTCCAGCAGATCCAGGCCGCCGAAGATGCCGCTGCCGTCGGGACGGGGCATGATAAGGTCGATTACCAGTATGAGCTCCGCCTTTTCCCGGACTGCGGCCTGCACCGCCTGGAGAAACAGCTGCGCCTCCTCGAACAGGCGGATGACAAATCCCCGGTTCTGAAGAATGCGCCCGAGCCGCTCGCGGGTGACCACATCGTCGTCGATGAGATAGACCGTTGAAAGCCCTTGCGAGCGCCCAACCGGCAGCTCTTTTTCCACCGCCCCGAGGAGCTGGCCGACTTCCGGCAACGGCTCGTCGCCGCTTTCTTCCAGTGATTCGCCGCGGTGGCGCTTCTCGTCCAGCAGACGACTCCCCTCCATGGCCAGCCACTGGGGGTTGAGCCCCTGTTCGAACATGAACTGCAGGGGATTGATGTGGGAGGCGGCCAGGTCGGTCGGCTCTCCAACCTCAAAGGAAAAGGTCCCTTCGCCCCAGCCGAAAAAGCTGTAGATGATCTTCTCGAGTTGGGCCCTGACGGAGGATTCGATGCTCTCCTGGGAGAGACCGAAACGCTCGGCAAGGATCTCGCCGATGCGCTGCGGTTGATCGGCATGGCGCTGCAGATAGAGCGCCTTTTTAAGCATCTCGACGTCGACCAGCCCCTGCCGCAGCAACAGATCGCCGAGGTTTTCCCGAAAAGTCGAGGCAGTGGCGCGAATCACCTGCCCGTTAAGGAAAATGATTTTCCCTTCGCGTCCGCGGCTCTGAAGTGACAGAACCCCCGACTTGCGGCTGAGACTGACGATCTGGAGGATGTCCCCCAGGCCGAGATCTTCCAGGTTCCCAACAAGGCTCATGAAGTCCGGTGCCAGTTTCGGTTCAGCGCCATTGAAGTAACGTAACCATCCAAAATTAAACGGAAATCAATATATCGCAGGGATCCGCGGAAGTAAAGGCTTTTTCCCGCCTCACCGCTCCCGATCCCGCAGGGCAAGCCGCAGGGGGGTGCCGGCAAAGCCGAAGGCGTCCCGCAGACGGTTGATCAGGTAGCGCTGGTAGGCGACCGGCACCCCATCGGCGCGGTTGACAAAGAGGACGAAAGTCGGTGGACGGACCGCCGTCTGGGTGGCGTAGAAGAAGTTGACCCGCTTGCCCTGGAACACCGGGGGGGGCTTGGACTTGGTCGCCTCTTCGATGACGCGGTTGAGTTCGGCGGTGGGTATCCGGCGATTGAACTGGGCCGCCACCTCCTCCACCACGCCCATGATTTTGCTCACTCTTTGCCCGGTCAGGGCGGAGACAAAGACGATCGGCGCAAAGGGGAGAAAGCGGAAGGTATCGCGCAGATCCTGGGTATAGCGTTTCATGGTCCGCTCGTCTTTTTCCACCAGGTCCCATTTGTTGACGACCAGAATCAGGGCGCGCCCCTTCTCGAAGGCATAGCCGGCCACGGTCAGGTCCTGTTCGGTCACCCCCTGCTCGGCATCGATCACCACCAGCGTCACATGCGCCCGGTCCATCGCCTTGAGGGCTTGAATGACGGAGAATTTCTCCAGCTTCTGGCTGACTTTCCCCTTGCGGCGGATCCCTGCCGTATCGATCAGCAGATACCGGCCGCGATTGAAGACCAGAGGGGTGTCGATGCTGTCGCGGGTGGTCCCGGGCATAGCGTTGGCCACCACCCGCTCGAAGCCGAGTAGCCGGTTGACCAGAGACGACTTGCCGACATTGGGGCGGCCAATGACCGCCAGGCGGACTTCGTCCCCCTCCAACTCCTCGTCGCCACCGGTCGCCGGCAGCCGCTGCAGGACCTCGTCCATCAGATCGTCAATACCACGACCATGTTCGGCCGAAATCGGGTGCAGCGACTCAACACCAAGAGCGAAAAATTCGCCGATGCCGTCTTCCACCCGATCGGCTTCGACCTTGTTGATGACGTACAGCACCGGTTTATCGACCTGCCGCAACAAGGCGGCGACCTCGAGATCCGAAGGGGTGAGCCCCTCCCGTCCATCCATCACGAACAGAATAAGATCGGCTTCTTCCATCGCCAGACGGGACTGCTCCCGCATCTGCACCAGCAGCGTCTCGCCGCTGGCCGGTTCGAAGCCGCCGGTGTCGATGAGCAGAAAAGGGGCGGAAAAACGGGTTACTTCGCCGTAATTGCGATCCCGGGTGACGCCGGGGAAATCCTCGACCAGAGCCTTGCGCTGTCCTAGAAGACGGTTAAACAGGGTCGACTTGCCCACGTTCGGGCGACCCACGATGGCAACAACAGGTTTCATGATGGTTTCCCGGAAAAAATGCTAATCATAACCGAACTCGCGCAGCAGCCGAGCCGATTCGGTCCAGTCGCGGTCGACACGGATGAACAGTTCAAGAAAAACCCGGCAACCGAGCAGCCGTTCGATATCGGCCCGGGCCGCCTGGCCGATGGAGCGCACCACCGATCCCCCTTTGCCGACCACGATCCGCTTGTGGGTCTCGCGCTCGACATGAATCACCGCCTGGATGACGACCAGGCCCCGCTCGGGCTTCTCACTGAAGGTCTCGATGGTGACCGCCGCCCCATAAGGGATCTCCTCGCGGGTCAGCCGCAGCACCTGCTCCCGGATCATCTCCGCGACAATGAACCGCTCCGGCAGGTCGGTGACCATGTCTTCCGGGTAGTGGCGTGGCCCCGGCGGCAGCAGGCGGCGCAGGGTGCCGACCAGATCGTCAATGCCTTCCCCCCGGCGGGCCGACACCGGAACGATCTCCCGAAAAGGGAATTTGCCGGCATAGGTTTCGATCAGGGGGAGAAGCTCCAGCTGGTGGACCAGGTCGACCTTATTGATCGCCAGCACCACGGGCACCCCTCCCTGGCGCAGAAGCTCGAGGATGAACTCTTCCCCCTCCCCGGGGGTCCGGCCCGCCTCCACCAACAGCAGTACCAGATCGACTCCGGAACAGGCGGCCAGCGCCTGATCGACCATGAATTTGTTCAGCCGCCCCCGGGATTTGTGGATGCCGGGGGTGTCGAGAAAGAGAATCTGCCCGTCGGGCAGATGATGGATGCCGAGGATGCGGTTGCGAGTGGTCTGCGGCTTGGGGGAGGTAATGGCGATCTTCTGCCCCAGAATGGCGTTGAGCAGCGTCGATTTGCCGACGTTGGGGCGGCCGATAATGGAGACGAAACCGGAGCGAAACTCCGTCGGGGTCTGATCGAGGTCGTTCATGCTGCTCCATAGCCGGCCATCTGCCACAGGTCGAACTCCCTGCCGGCAAGGGCCAGAAAACCGCGCGACCTCTCTGGTCGGGCGGTGATGGTGAATGATGGGAAAATCTGGCGCAAGGCGGTCAGGTTCTCCCGCCGGTGCCCCAGGGCATCGCTCAGATCGGCGAGGGCGACGCCGGCCTCGCCCCCCCCGCTTTGCCGAGCGGCCGCGGTCAGTGCTCTTAGCCATAACCGAGACCGGACCAACTGGCCAAAAGCGGGGTGCCAGGGGCCGGCGACGATCGCCGTCGTCAAGGCCGGATCGGCCTGCAGTCCGGTGCGGACGACCGGCACCGCCGCCTGTCGGCAGCGCCAGAGCAGTTCGGCACAGCAGTCGACCGCCTCCTGCAAGGACCAGGGGCGGTATCGTCCCTGGCGCCAGTCGTCCGCCAGAGGGGTCCCCTGAAAAACCACGGCCGGATAGAGGCGCAGAAAATCGGGATCCAGCCGTAAAGCGGCATGCAGAGAGGCGACCGCCTCGCCCCGGTCGCCGCTGGGGAGCCCCGGCATCAGCTGCAGACCGACCCGCAGACCACAGCGGCGCAAACGCGCAACCGCCAGACCGGCCGCCTCCGGGCCGTGCCCGCGCTCGGCGGCGATCAGAACCTGGGGACAAAAGGATTGGCAGCCGATCTCCACGGTGGTCACCCCGTTCTGG
>JACZKF010000242.1 GCA_014860175.1 Desulfuromonadales bacterium
GATCGGCCTCCTCAACCTCAGGGGCAAAACGCAGGTGACCGAGGCCGCAACGGCTGAGGATGACAGCGACCCGGGTCACCGAAGGGTTTCGCTCCAGCGGTTTGCCAAGAAGCAACAGATCGTCCTTGACGATGATCAGGGTCAACTCGGGCGCCTTGGCAAGAGCGCGACGCAAGGCATCCAGAATGGGCGCCAAGATATCGATCACCTGCGGGTGCGAAGGAGAATAGTAGCTGGCGCTGGCGAAGGCTTTGGCCAAATGGCGCATCATCTCGACAACGGCTTGCACCTGCTCGCTTGTCATCGCAACTCCCCCGTCAGCTTCTTCATCGTCGCCGCGGCCAGACGCGATACCGGTTCGGAGGTCGCGGTGACCAGCGGGAGCAGAATGGGCGTGCTCTCGCCGGCTGGATAATGGCCAAGAGTGGAAATGATCTCCAGTTTCAGTGCTTCAAGCGGCTGCCGATGCACCACGGTACGGGAAGCGAGAAGAGCGGCAAACACCGGCAGGGCCTTGATCGGAGTATGGACCGCCAGGGCGCGTACGGCGGTCTTGCGGATCTCCAGCCGGAAATCGAACAGGGAAGAACTCTTCACCAGCTGCAGCAGCCGGCTGGTCACCGCCGGGTCACTGGTCTGGGTGGCGAGATGAATGGCGGCCATCACCTCTGCCTTGTCTTTGCCGGCCAAGGCCTGCTGCAGATGCCCCAGCGCCGCCGGATCACCGAAAAACAGACAGGCCTTGAGTGCCTCCTGATGCGTTTTCGGGTGACTGTGGCCAAGGCAGGCGCGCAATTGGGGCAAAACGGTCGGATTACCGATTTCCCGCAGCAGGTAAATCATATTGCGGGTGACGAACCAGCGATTGTCGCCCAGGCGCCTTAGAGCCTCCGGAAGACAGTCCTCGCCGATCTCCTTGAGACAGCGCAGATAAAAGACCCGGGCGCCACGATTGGTCTCCGTACTCAACCGATCGAGCAGGGGGGAGATGAAGGGGGCACGCAGATCGCTGATCAGCACCAGGACCTCTTCCAGCTTCTCCCTCTCCAGGTATCCGACCCGGTCGAGGACCGCGTGGGTAAAGTTACTGGAAAAGATATAGCGCCGCAGCTCCCCATAGTGTTCATCCCCTTCCAGGACAAAGCGGCACAGCTCGCCGGTTTTCTGAAAATCATCGTCCCCGAGATAAAAATGGAGCATCATCACCAGCTGGCCGCAGACGCCGGTGAGATGCGCCGGATCAGGTCCTTGCTGGAGAATCTCCAGCAAAACCCGCCCGAGATGAGCCTTGACCCTGGCCGGAGCCAGAGACTGCTTCAGGTCATCCAGATTTTCCAGTGCCTGCGGCGGCAGGCTCCTGGTTTCGATGATCCGCAGCAACGCTTCCTGGTACGGTTCGGGAACATACTGGGCAACATCGTCGGGTCGCAGCAGTTGCGAGAAGGTATCGCTATTCTCTCTCGGAGAAGGGCCATGGACGCTGCCAAGGACCCCCGGCCCCCGCTGCTCAGCCAGTTTGCCAAGCAGCTGCATCACCATGGGAGGGGCATAGGCCTCACTCTGGGTAACCATTTGCAGCGCCTCGAGCAGCGCCTGATCGGAGAGGCCGAGGATCAGGTTTTCCACCAGCTCGGCGTCGAGCCCGACATTGAAGGCGTTGCGGAGAAAGAGCTGGCGCAGTTCCGGGGAGAGTTCGTTAGCGAATTGGGCGACCGAGCGCAGCGCCTGCTGGCGCAAGAGGCGCTTTTTTTCGTGCCTGAGGGCCAGCAGCGCCTCCGCCGCCTCCCGGAGAAAGCCGGACCGTTCGCCCTCGTCCCCTCCCCCGAGACAGCCGTTCGCCACCCGGGCCAAGTCCGCCGGTGAGCCGCTGCCGGCATCGGCACCCTCCGCAACGCCCAGGGGGAACCCGAGAGAGAGCGCCAGGGCGAAACTCCCCCAAAGGTCATCGGGTGGCTGCTCTTCCCGGTCTTGAGTCGTCCCTTCGGTGAGCAGAAAGTCTTTCTCCGCCATCTCCTGGATCCGGATCCGATGGACCTGGCGCAGGGAGAGGGAATTTTCCATCCCCCCCTCCTTCCAGGTCTCAGACGGCTTCCGGCCGACCAGTTGGAGAAAGGTCACCATCTCCTCGGCATTGACTCCTGCCTCCCAGGTGAGGGCGGCGATACCCTGCTGGAACAGCCGGTTGGCAAACGCTTCCAGGTTCTTGTTGGGGCGGTCGAGAAAAGCATCCTCGAAGACGAAGCCGTCCTTGACGACGACCAGGGTGATGGCTCTTTGAGTGGCGAAGAGGTGTGCGAGCTGGGAAAGGAGCCGGGCGGAAGTCTGATCCACATTGGGGTTGCCCGGGCCGTACAGCCGCAAGTGGCTTTGCAGGACAATCAGAGACTTGAGGAAACTCTTGATAACCCCTGACTTTTTCAGGGTATCGGCGACCACGGCAGTCCCCCTGGCATGAATTTACACATTAAAAGCATTAAAACATTCGGAATTTACAATGTCAAGGGGATTTAATCTCACGGCGGGCGAGCCGATTTTGGGAGCGCTACCCCCCTTTCTAGTGGTGATCCGGCTGCGGCATTTCACCGGGCCTGATCTTGGCGCGCAGAGCCTGGTATCCCTCGGGGGCGATCCCTGGAAGTTCGCGAACAAAGGCGAGAATGGCCCACAGCTCCGGCTCACTGTGGGTCGGCCCGAAGGCCGGCATGCCGGTCATCTTGATGCCGTTGCTGATGATCCAGAACATCTCCCCCGGCGTCCATCCCCGGACCCGCTGCGACAGCTCCGGCGGGGTCGGCACCATCCCCTGGCCGATGGCCGAGCTCGGCAGCCCCGGGGCGCCGTGACAGATCACGCACATGGCGTCGAAATGCCGCAACCCCTGCTGCAGGTCGAGACCTGCCAGCGGCGGCGCCGCAATCGATTTGGCGTGGCGGCGAACGGAGTTTTTTTTGGTCGTCTCCACCACCCACTCAAGAAAGCTGTAATGGGTGGTGGTGGCCGCGATGTTATAGACGCCGGAGTAGATGAAAACCAGAAAGCCGACAATCAGAACAATCAGCAGGATTTCGATGGCGACCAGAGTTCTCTTCACGGCCCCTCCCGATGCCCGCACGGCCGATGCTCAGTCTGCGGGGAAGGCGATGGTGGAAAGGAGGGCATTTTCCGCCTGCCGGGAGTCGAGTCGGGTGTGCTGCACGATAATCGGCAGATCGGACTCGATCAACGAAGCGTAATCGGTCCCCTTGGGCACCGGCGCCGGCTCCTTCAGCTCATTGAACCTCACATGCAGAGTACGCCGGGGCGGGACGGTCACCCGATACGGCCCTACCGGTTCGCGATCCTGATAGAAGATGGTGATTTCGACCTGGGCCGGCTCCTGGTTGGTATTGAGCAGGCAGGCGGTTTCGTGACTGGTCATCTGCGGCTCGGGGCCGTGGCTGTACTCAGGGATGTACCCTTCGGGGATGACCCAGCGGCGGCGTCCGATTCCGGTGCGTTCCATAGTGCTCTCTCCTTGTGGCGAACCTTACCTTCACCCCAGAACTGTATTGACGCTTCCTCGGTTGTCAATCCGGGCAGAAGACAATATCCGACAGACAATTAGAAAAGCTTTATGGTTGCAGACCAAAGGGGATAAGGTAGCATCTAGGAAGGAGGGACCTAATGGAGAATCCGCCCCGCACCACCGACGAGATGCTCTCGCGTCTCACCGAACTGTACCAGAGCGACCCGGAGGCGTTCGAAGCGATGCGGCAACTGCTCATCGACAAGACCATCGAGGGGTTCCCTCCGGAGCACCGGATCCGGGCCTACGGTCTGCAAAGGCGCATCGATACCGAGCTGAGCCGCTACAAAGACCCGATCGCCCGCATGAACCGGATGGTGGAGATCTTCTGGGAGGGGGTATACCACTTTCAGGAGGTGGTCAGTGACCCGCAAAAGGTCCTGCGCCAGCGCGGTGAACAAACCCCGGCGAAGGTCATCCCTTTCCGCCGTAAATCCCTGCATTGACAGGGGACTGTCCCCTTAAAGGGACTGTCCCCCTCCCCGCGTTGTCTACCATGGATGAGAGGACGCCCGCGGATGTTGGCGTCAAAGAAACAGCAGCAGACTGACGGCCATCAGCACCATCCCGCCGATCAGACCGTAGAGGGAGAGGTGGTGTTTGCCGTATTCGCGGGCGGCGGGGAGAAGTTCGTCAAAGGAGATGAACACCATGATACCGGCGACGGCTGCGAACATGGTGCCGAAGACGATGTCGTTGAAAAACGGCAGAATCAGGAAAAAGCCGACCAGGGCCCCCACCGGCTCGGCCACCCCGGAGAGGAACGAGTAAAAGAACGCCTTGCGCCGGCTGCCGGTGGCGTAGTAGACCGGCACCGAGATGGCGATCCCTTCCGGGATGTTGTGGATGGCGATGGCAACGGCGATGCTCACCCCCAGGGTCGGGTCCTGGAGGGCGACCATAAAGGTCGCCAGCCCTTCGGGGAAATTGTGGATTCCGATCGCCACGGCCGACATCACCCCCATCCGCAGCAACCGGGGGTCGACCTGACCGGGGGTATGGGCCATCTCTTCGATCCGGTGCATCTCGTGCGGATTCTCGAAGCTCGGGACAAACCGGTCGATGATGGCAATGACCAGCATGCCGCCGAAAAAAGAGGCTACTACCGCCCAGGAGCCTCCCTGTATCCCCAGGGAGCCGACCAGCGAGTCGCGCGCTTTGGACAGGATCTCGACAAAAGAGACATAAATCATCACCCCGGCCGAAAAACCGAGAGCAATCGACAGAAACCGGGTGTTGGTCTGTCGGGTGAAAAATGCCAGGGCACTGCCGAACCCGGTCGCCAGGCCGGCCAGTAACGTCAAATTGAAAGCGAACCAGAAGTTTCCCAGTTCCATCAGATCACTTCCCCTCCCTTATCGGACAGACGGCGGCCAATTCGAGCCAGAAGGTGCTCCCCCCGCCCGGGGTGTCCTCCACCCATACCCGCCCGCCACAGCGGCGGGCGATCCGGCGCACGGTGGCCAGGCCGACGCCGGTACCGGGATTTTGCAGGGCCGCATCCCCCCGGTAAAAAAGATCGAACACCCGCTTTTTCTCCTCGTCGGGAATCCCCGGCCCGTGATCGCGAACGTAGAAGCGCACCATCTCCCCAGCCGCCTCGCCGCCGACCTCAATTAGGCCGGCGCCGCCGGCGTAGCGCAATGCGTTGCCGATGAGGTTCTCCAAGGCCTGGGCGACAAAGACACCGGGCACCCGGATCTTCGGCAGCGTACCGACGGTCACTTCAGCTTCGGCTTGGGCAATCACTGGCCCCAGGTTGGCCAGGATCTCCCGGACCACCGCTTCGCTATTCACCGGCTCTTCGGGGGGTTCCAGGCTCCCCACCCGGGCCAGGGAGAGGAGATCCTCGAGCATGGCATGCATCCGGTGACCGGTCTGTTCGATCTGTTCGAGGGCAAACCGGGCGGTCTCGTCGAGGGTATCTCCGTACTGCTGGCGCAGGTACTCGGCATAGCCGATGATCGGCGTCAACGGGGTGCGCAGATCGTGGGAGACGGTGCGGACGAAGGCATCCAGCTCCTGGTTGGTCGCCTGCAGATCCTCCACCGCCTGCTGCTGCTCGGTGATGTCCCGCACCCCGGCTCTCACCCCGAGAAATCTCCCGTCCTTGTGGTAGATGGGTTGCCAGGAGACCGCCATCCAGCGCACCTCGCCATCCTTGCGGCGAATGCGGAAGGGGAAGTTGTTGCCCGTAGTGCGCACCTTCAGGGTAGAGGCGACCACCTGCGCCATCTCCTCCCGGTCCTCTTCATGGATGATCGGCAGCGGGTAGTCGGGCATGGCCATGCACTCCTCCACGCTGAAACCGGTGAACCGCTGCACCGAGGGGTTCACCCAGCACAGCTTGCCAGCGGCGTCGAGCCACCCTTCCCAGTCGCAGGTGTAGTCGGCAATGGCCCGAAAGCGCTCTTCACTGGCCCGCAGCGCTTTTTCCGAGCGCCGGCGGTGGAGGATGTTGACTACCAGGGCAGAGAGGAGAATCAGCAGAGCGAAACCACCGGCCAGCAGGTTGACCGCTTCGCGCTGATTGAGAGTTACAAAGGGGAGCGGCCGGTTGATGACGACGCTGCCGGCAGGGAGTCGGCTGCGGGAGATGCCGAAGCGCTGCAGCTCCCGGAAATCGAACATGTACTGATTGGTCCCCTCGATGATCACCGGCAGGGCGTCGGGGTTCTCCCCGGCCAGCACCCGCAGGGCCAGCTGGGCCGCCAGCTCCCCGTGTCGGAGGCCGCAGACCAGGCGCCCGCCGACAATCCCATGGCCGAGGAAGAAGTCCCAGGCGCTGTACAGCGGGACGCTGGTCGCCGCTCGCAGCCGCGGGGTACTTTCGGGGAAGGGGATGGTGCGACCGGTCGCGTCAATGGTCAGCCCATTGATGAAGACCAGCGCCTCCGGTCCCAGTTGGCCAAGGCGCGGCTCCAGCGCTTCCATCGGCAGGTCGGCCCAGAACTCGAACTCGACCCGGTCGGCAAACTCCGGAACCACCTCCATGAGCAGGGTATGGTTCTGCCGGTCGGTTTCGTTGCGGCGGTTGCGCAGGACGACGATTTTCCGCACCTGCGGATGAAATTCCAGCGCAAGGTTGAGCGTTTCGCGGAAATTGGGAGTTTCCGCCACCCCGGTGATCTCTCGGAAGCCAGCAATCATCTCCGGCCGGAAGTTGTTGATGCCGGAAAAAATGATGGGAGTACCGGGGAACAGATTGTCGCGATGGCGGAGAACGAAGTCCAGGGCGTCGTTGTCCGACAGCAGGACCAGATCGAAGTCGAGTCGCTGTAGTTTGTGAGTGAGGAGAACTTCCAGGACTTCCAGCAAGTAGGTGGAATCGTTGAACCGTTTGGTGTCCATGTATTCTACATGCAGGCGCAGACCGGCCGGATCGGCGCCGAGAACCTCCTGCATGCCGGCCATGACGCTATCGGTCCAGACCTGACCGAGATGATAGGAGTGCAGGAT
The DNA here is from genome assembly GCA_014860175.1 of Desulfuromonadales bacterium. Taxonomy (GTDB): domain Bacteria; phylum Desulfobacterota; class Desulfuromonadia; order Desulfuromonadales; family JACZKF01; genus JACZKF01. Next base: position 7,025 of record JACZKF010000242.1, read on the forward strand.
CAGAATATCGCGCTCCTGCTGGGCGTCGGCCGGCCCGGCCGACAAAGCCAGCAGCAGGGCTGCCAGCACCGCAGAGGGTACCCGGCGCCACAAGGAGAGCAGATCTCGGCCGATGAGAGGAAACATTCCATCAGTGTAAACGATCTGGAGGGAGAAAAGAATCATGCAAAAAATTCCATCTCCAAACACCAACACCCAGCTGCACTCCTGCATTGCCAATTAGACCAATTTATGGTATTGGCGAGGGTGTTCTTTTTTCAGCTTCCGTTTGCCTTTGGAGGGACCAGGACCATGATCAAGCGTATGCTCGGCATCTGTCTGCTACCCCTGCTCCTGCTGGCCGCCTGTGGCGAAGACAGCGACCCGACCCGCAATAACGATTTCGTGCCGTTGACCGGGATCACGATTGATTCTGCTCGGGGCGATATTCCCTTCGGGTTCACCATTCAGTTCACGGCCGAGGGGGATTTCTCCGGCGCCTTCAGCCGGGACATCACCACCGACGCGACCTGGAGCAGCTCGGATCCGGCTCTCCTCACCTTTGACGACCCGAATCGAGGTCTGGGCCGGGGGGTGGCCCCGGGTCCAGTCACTGTTTTCGCCAACCTCAATGGCGCCGAAGGTATTTTCAGCTTCACCGTCAGCAATGCCACCCTCCAGTCGATCGCGGTGACGCCGAATCCGGCCGGGGTAGCCAAGGGGGGGACACAGCGGTTTCAGGCAATCGGCACCTTCAGCGACAGCCTGACCCTCGACATCACCTCTGACGTGACCTGGAGCAGCGCCGGGGTAACGATCGCCACCGTGGAGGCCGGTGGGCTGGCCAAGGGGGTTGATCTCGGCAGCACTGAAATCATTGCCACCTACAGCGGGATAACCCCAGCCGTTACCGGCGCGGCCACCCTGACGGTCACGGCCCCTAGCGTCACGGGGATCCGCCTCAGTCCGGAGCCGCCCATCCTGATCGTCAACGAGACCTGGGAATTGAGCGCCCTGCGAGTCCTCTCTGACGACACCACGGAACCGGTCGCCAGTGCCGTCTGGAGCTCCAGTCACACCAACATCGCCACCGTCGATGCGGCTACCGGGGTGGTGACCGCCAGAGCTGTCGGAACCACCACCATCTCCGCCGCCGACGCCGTCTCCGGATTGACCGGCACCGCCACTGTAACGGTCGGGGCGGTGAACAGCATCGAGGTTACCCCCGCCGTCACAACCGACGACCAGATCATTTCCATTGGCGAATCACTGCAGTTGAGAGCGACGGCCACCATGTCCAACAACACCACCCGAGACATCACCTCCGTCGCCACCTGGACCCTGTCGAACAACCAGACCCAGGCCGTTTCCCTGGACAGTGCGGTGAGGGGGCGGGTTATCGGCAACGCCGCCGGCGTTGCTGACGTAACCGCAAATGTGGGGACCGGTGACCAGAGGGTCAGCGGTACTATCAGGATCACGGTCACTCAATAGCCTCTTTCGCCATCTCTGGAGGGCCTGCAATGAAAAACATGATGCTTCTGGCCGGCTGCCTGCTGGCTCTTTGCTCAACCTCCGCCTTGGCCGCCGAGGGTGGATTTTACCTCGGTCTGCACGGGGGGGGAGTCATTCTCGAAGGGGTGAAGAATGAGAGCCGGGAAGGTGACTTCAATTTCGAATTCGATCCGGGGTGGCTGGCCGGTGCCACTATCGGCTACGACCTGCGTGACACCTATCCCAATATCGGCACTGGCCGGGTGGAACTGGAAGTCGCCTGGCGGACCAACGACCTGGACAAGCTCGAGTTTCTGCAACCAAGCATCGGCGCCAGCGGGGAAACGACCGTCGCCAGCGTCATGCTCAACACCATCGGCGAATACCGCGAAAACCTCCCCTGGCTCCCCTACATCGGCGTCGGCGCGGGGGTCGCCCGCATCACCCTCGACAACTTCACCCAAGGGGCCTACCCGCTGGTCGACGACGAAGATACCGTCTTCGCCTACCAGTTCCTGGCCGGTTTCGGCTACCAGGTCAGCAGCCGGGTCTATCTCGACCTCGGCTACCGCTACTTCGCCCTGCTCGATCCCACCTTCACCGACGTCACCGGGGTCAAGTTCGACTCGGAATACGCCACCCACAACGTCACCCTCGGGGCGCGATTCGACTTCTGAACCGGGGACGCCCATTCCGTTATGCGCTGAAACGCATAACGGAATGGGCGTCCCCGTCCCTCCCTGGATCGGAATTTCCTCTGAATGGCGCAGTTCTCCCGAGAGTTGACAAAAAGTCGACTTTACGCCGGAGAAAGATGAGCCTATTTCTTGGGATGTTTGCAGATCTGCAATCGGATGAAGTCTACTGCTTCATCCTCACCCGGGAGGAAGGAATGAATCTGCGCATCTCTGGAATCATGGTTCTGCTGGCCAGTATGCTGCTGGGCGGCTGCGGCAGTGACGGCAACCGCAATCACCCCCCTGTCGCCCATGCCGGCACCGACCAGAACGTCGTCACCGGCACCCTGGTGACCCTCGACGGCAGCGCCAGCAGCGATCGGGACGGCAATCCTCTGAATTTCACCTGGCACCTGGTCGACCGACCGGAGGGGAGCAGCGCCTCCCTCTCCTCCTCGACGGCCGTCAGGCCGACCTTCACCGCCGACCGTGACGGGGTCTATCTCTTGGCACTGGTCGTCAGCGACGGACACCTGGACAGCCTCCCCGATCAGGTCGTCCTCACCGCCGCCACCGCCAACAGCGCCCCTGTCGCCGCCGCCGGCCTCGACCAGAACGTCACCACCGGCACCCTGATCAACCTGAACGCCAGCGCCAGCAGCGATGCCAACGGCGATCCGCTCAGCTACCGCTGGAGCCTGGAGAGCCGACCGGAGGGGAGCGACGCCGTCCTCTCCTCCACAACCGTCGTCGACCCGGCTTTCACGGCCGATCGCGACGGCATCTATGTCGCACAGCTGATCGTCAGCGACGGTCAGCTCGACAGCCTCCCGGATCAGGTCGTCATCACTGCCGCCACCGCCAACAGCGCTCCGGTCGCCAATGCCGGCACTGGTCAGAGCGTCACCACCGGCACCCTGGTCTCCCTTGACGGCAGCGCCAGCAGCGACGCCGACGGCGACCTTCTCACCTACCTTTGGAGCCTGATCAGCCGCCCGGAGGGGAGCGACGCCGCTCTCTCCTTCACAACCGCCGTCGACCCGACTTTTACGGCCGATCGGGACGGCATCTACGTCATCCAGCTGATTGTCCGCGACAACCTGGTCGACAGCGATCCCGTCTCCGTGACGATCAGCGCGACGACCCCGACCCCTCCATCGCTCATTCTCACCGGCACCTGGTCCCAGCCCGCGTACCTGGAAGCTTTTGGCACCGAGGCTGGAGAACCGGCCGTGACCGTCGGGGCCGACGGCAGAGGAACGGTGGTCTGGCTGCAGGAGCTCAATCAGGTCCATGCCAGCCAGTTCTCCCCCGGGGACGGCTGGGGAGGGGCGGAGTTTGTGGCGGGAATCCCCTCTCCTCCCGAGGGCGGCCCGGCGGTGGCCGTGGACGCCTCCGGCAACGCCCTGGTCGCCTGGCAGGCCCCGGACGGAACGTCTACTCCCCTGCGTTACAGCTTCCGCGCCAGCGGCGGCAACTGGCAGGGATCGTCGACCTTCGATGCCGACTGGTGGGGGGGGATCGGCCCGGCGGCGCCGCCGAAACTGGTGATGAACGCAACAGGACGGGGGCTGGCGCTCTGGCATCAGATCACGCCGAGCTCCTACGGGTGGTACCAGAATCTCTGGCTGCGGACCTTCGACGCCGCCGTGGGGCAATGGAGCGATCCCGGGTTCAACCTGAACTACTCGAACCTGGGGGGGCCGGCCGGCGAATACTATGAGAACTCCTTCGACCCGCAGATCGCCATGAACGACAGCGGCAGTGCCGTCGTGGTCTGGAAGCGCACCGCCGGCTACTATGGGGTGGCGCCTCCGGCGCTGAAGGCGATGGTCTACGACGCCAGCGGTTCCCAGCCCGTGTGGAGGGGGCTGACCCGGCTGGATACCGAGGAGATTCTCCCCTCCCGCGTCAAGGCGGTCATCGATGCCGCAGGGAACGCTACGGTCGTCTGGCTGCAGGAAGTGGAAGGGGTGAACAATCTCTACTTCAGCCGCCTGGCGGCAGGGGGCAGCAGCTGGAGCCCGGCGTCGCTGCTGGAAAACGGTGACGGCGCCATCGACGGCTTCGACCTGGCCGTGGACGGCGACGGCAACATCCTGGTGGTCTGGGACCAGGTAACCGACTCCACCCCTCGATTCTTTTTCAGCCGCTTCGCTGCCGGGGGCGGCTCCTGGAGCCCCCCCGCTTCCGCAATCGACAACGCCCGCCATCTTGCCGTCGGTGTCGACCGGGACGGCAGGGGCGTGGCTGTCTGGCGCGGCCACGGCGAGTACGGCATCTACGCCAGTCGCTATAATCCCGCCTCCTCCGGCCCGTTTTGGACTCTCCCCGAACGCCTCAACGGCTCGCCGCCGTCCGCCGGAAACCCCCAAATAGCCGTCAACCTGACCGGCAGCTCCTTCGTAGTCTGGATCCAGCACGACGGCGAAGCGGACAGCGTTTTCAGCACCCACCTCGAACCAGCCAGCCGCTAGGATGAACCGGGGACGCCCATTCCGTTATGCGTTTCAGCGCATAACGGAATGGGCGTCCCCTCCGATCCTCTTCTGCTTCACCCTGCCGGCGGGCTGAGGGAAGCGTGGAGGAACTGCGCCAGCAGATCGAAGTACTCCGGAGCGTTAACGGCCAGGATGCTGTTGTGATCGCCGCGGGAGAAAATGTGCAGCCGCTTGCGGCCGGCGGCCCACTGGTGGAGCCGCTCGCCGTGGCTGACCTCGACCAGGCCGTCGTGACGGGAGTGCATCACCAGCACCGGACCGGGAAAGCAGGCGAGTTTGCGTCGGTGATCGAGGCGGTCGGCGACGGCCGTGGCCAGCGACCCCGGTGTTACCCCTAACTCCTCGGGGGTAACCCGCAGCAGCAGCCGTTCGAGAACGTCGGCGATGCCGCTCTCGAGCACCAGGCCGGCGGCCTCGGGGAAACGGGCAGCCGCCTCGATGGCGAAGATCGAACCGACGGAGCGGCCGAAAAAGACCAGGCGCCGCGGCTCTCCCGCCGCCCGCACCACCGCCGCCACGTCATCCAGCATCCGCCCCAGCTGTGGCTCCCCCCCGGAGCGACCGTAGCCGCGGTATTCGGCCAGCAGGCAGTTGCACCCCAGTCGGCCGACCACCTCGACAAACTCCCCCAGGTAATCGTCGACGATTTCCCCGTTGCCATGGAAGTGAACCAAAGTGCGGGCGGTCGGGTCGACCTGATGGAAATGGCAGGCCAGGCGAACGTCGCCGGCGTCGACCCAGAATGGCTGGGCCAGCGACCCCGGGCGGGGGAAGAAGTAGCGGTCGGAGATCAAGGAATGGTCAAGGAGATCGTGGGGCATGGGTCGTTGACTTCTCCAATCGATGATTTATAGATTAAAAAGTAAGACTAGTACTTTCGTCGAAAGGAGTAAAACCGATGACCTATGCGAGAGTCATACTGGTGCTGTTTATGGCCGCTTTTCTCGGCCTTACTGGCTGCAGCCGGCAGGCGGCGGGCGGTGCGGCGGTCGGCGCCGTGGGGGCTGCCGGCATCTACGAATACCAGGCCCACCGGGCCATGGAAGAGTTGGAAAAAGATTACAAGGACGGGAAGATCACCCGCGAGGAGTATGAACGCCGCAGGGATGAAATTTCCCGCCGCTCGATCATCAAGTAATCCAGGAGTGAAAGGGCAGCCGAGGGCTGCCCTTTCACTTGTTTTCAGTATCGTCCTCCTCAATCTCCTCCGCGCGTAATTTCAGACGCTGGCGGGAACTCTTCTTCTCACCGGTGGCCAGCCAGATGCCTGCCAAAATACCACGCACCAGGTAAAAAATTCCTCCGGCGACCAGCACCAGCAGACTGATAATTATTACCCATACCCAAGGGGACAACATCACTCAATAGACTTTCCGCGGGGAGGCAGGTTGAATATCCGGGGCGAGGTTTCGGGCCTAGTCAGCGCGACTACCGCCCCAACCTGTCGTCAAGTCAGGGTATCAGGTTCATAACTTAATGCAACTTTTGAGCAATGTCCCCACAGGTAATGAAAAAATTCTAAGTCAGGCTATAATTCGGTCGCGGCAAGTATACAGGGGGGAGCGGTTTATGGAGGGGGAGCGTTGTCTGTTGGCGTTGGAATCGGCCCAACTTGGGTTCTGGTGGTTCGAACCGGAATGCGGGCGATATTTCGGGGATCAACGCTGTCGTAAACTCTTGGGGGTCCCTGACAAAGAGTTCGTCAGCATTCAGGAAGCCTTGGAACTGGTACACCCTGAGGATCGGGACCGCCTGAGGTCGACCGTCCTTCAGGCGTTGGACCCGACTTCGGATGGACGCTATGAAGCCGATTATCGGGTGCTGTGGCCAGACGGTTCGCTGCACTGGATTTATGCCCGGGGCCAGGCCCATTTCATCGGGGAAAGTGACCGCCGACAACTGCTCCGGTTCGCCGGCATCCTGATGGATATTACCGAACGCAAACGACTGGAAGAGAGGCTGCAGGAGGCAAAGAGCGGCGCCGAAGACGCCAATCGGGCCAAGAGCGAATTCCTGGCGACCATGAGTCATGAGATCCGCACGCCGATGACTGTGATCATGGGGAGCATCGAACAGATGCAGCTGGATGAGACCGACCCCGCCCACCGTCACCTGTTGGCGATAGCCGACGATTCGGCCCACCGAATGCTGCGGATCATCAACGAGCTTCTCGATATCGCCCGCATCGAGGCGCGCAGCCTGGAGCTGGCGGAGGAACCGTTCGAGCTGCGTCGATGGCTGGAGGACACTCTGCGACTGGTCACTGCTCCGGCCCAGGGAAAAGGGTTGCAGCTATCTTGGCAGGTGGAACCGGACGTTCCGGCCGGGATTCTGGCCGATTCGGCCCGCCTCGGGCAGGTGCTTCTTAATCTGGTGACCAATGCGATCAAGTTCACCGAAACCGGCCGGATCGACGTCCGCCTGCAAAGCCGGGATAGTGACCTGCTTTTCTCAGTACGCGATACCGGCCTCGGCATCCCCCCGGAAAACCAACAGATGATTTTCGAAAGCTTTCGTCAGGGGGCGAGTCCGCAAGCCCGAGGGCGTCAAGGGGCAGGGCTCGGCCTGGCCATATCGCGGGGGCTGGTGGAACTCATGGGGGGAGACCTCTGGGTCGACAGCGAACCGGGGCAAGGGAGCACCTTCTCCTTTACCATTCCGATGCACCCGGCCGAACCCGGTACGGCGGCAAAGCCACGGGAGCACGCCTCCAGCCAGGCCAGCAAGCGGCCGGTCCGCATCCTGGTGGTCGAAGATAACCCAGCGGTCCGCGAGATGATTACCGCCATGCTGAACCAGCATGGCTGGGAAGTGCTGACCGCCGAAAATGGCCGCGAGGGGGTGGACAAGTACCGGCAGGACCAGGTCGATCTGATCGTGATGGACATTCAGTTGCCGGAGATGGACGGTCTGGATGCCGCCAGGCAGATCCGGCAGCTGCCGCGAGGGGAGAAGATCCCCATAGTCGGGTTGAGCGCCTTCGCCACCCCCCATGATCGTCAAAGCTGTCGGGAGGCAGGTCTGAATGCGTTCCTGGCCAAACCGGCGAAGATGGCCGACCTGTTCCGAACCGTCGAGGAGCTGCTGTCTACCTGAACACGGAAGTTCTCATTGATTGGCCCCCTGACCTCGTCTATGCTCACGGTGATTGTTGCGTGTTGGAGGGATTGCCTTTGCCGGGATGGCTTTTGATTCTGATGCTGCTGGTCAGCTTGACCCCGCCGTCAGCCGACGCCTTCTGCTTCGAAGAGGCAGGGACGCGCTACAGCGTGCCGCCGGGGCTGCTTTGGGCGATCGCCCGGGTGGAGTCGGGTTTCGACCACCAGGCCTACAACCGCAATGGCAATGGCAGCTATGATGTCGGAGTGATGCAGATCAACTCCAGCTGGGAGAAGGAGCTGGGGCCGGACCTCTGGCGCCGCCTGCAGGACGACCCCTGCACCAACGTGCAGATCGGCGCCTGGGTCCTCGCCGGCTGCCTGCAGCGCCACGGCTACACCTGGGAAGGGGTCGGCTGCTACAACGCCCGCAGCACCGACAAGCGGGCCGACTACGCCCGCCGAGTGATCGCCATCATCGAACAGATGCACCGCGACGCCGAAAGCCGGCTTCCGCCAGCGTGGTCAGGAACCGATAAAAGCGACCACCCCCAACCCCTCCTCATCAAGGAG
>JACZKF010000243.1 GCA_014860175.1 Desulfuromonadales bacterium
CGTCGATCCCCATGTCGCCGGGGCGGGCAATGCCGAGGAGAGCGTTGAGGTTGGCGCCGTCGCAGTAGACCAGGCCGCCGGCCTCGTGGACAATGGCGCAGATCTCGCGGATCTCCGACTCGAACAGCCCCAGGGTGTTGGGGTTGGTCACCATCAGGGCCGCCACCTCCGTGCTCATCTTCTCGCGCACGGCCGCGGCGCTGAGAATCCCGTCGGAGCCGACCGGCACCACCTCATAGCCGCACAGGGCGGCGGTGGCCGGGTTGGTGCCGTGGGCCGTGTCGGGGATCAGGACCTTGCGCCGGGGATTCCCCTGCGCCTCATGCCAGGCCCGGATCATCAGCATGCCGGCCAGCTCGCCGTGGGCGCCGGCGGCCGGCTGCAAGGTGACCGCCGGCAGGCCGGAGATCTCGGCCAGCGCCTCCTGCAGGGAAAACATCATCCCCAAAGCCCCCTGGCAGAGGCGGTCGGGGGTGGCCGGGTGGAGCCCGGACATCCCCGGCAGGCGGGCGAGGGCTTCGTTAATCTTGGGGTTGTACTTCATGGTACAGCTACCCAAGGGATAGAAGCCCGAGTCGACCCCGTAATTCCAGGTGGAGAGGCGGGTGAAGTGGCGCACTACGTCGACCTCGGACAGCTCGGGGAAGCCGGCTACCTCCGGCCGCACGAGGTCCGCGTCCAGTTTGGCCGGCGGAACGTCGAGGGGGGGGAGGCTGTACCCCTGGCGCCCCGGGTCGGTATGTTCGAAGATCAGCTTCTCTTTGAGGACCAGCCCCCGCGTACCGACTCTCATCGTCTTCCCCCCAGGGCTGCCGCCAGCGCCTCGATCTCTTGCCGGGTATTCTGCTCGGTGACACAGACCAGAAAACGGTTGGGCATCTCCTCGAACCAGGGAGCCAGGGCGATACCGCCAAGGATCCCTTCGTCGGCCAAAGTCGCCAGCACCCCCTGCACCTCCTGCGGCCCCTCGACAACGAATTCGTTGAAGGTCGGAGCGCTGAACGGCAACCGAAACCCGGGGAGAGCGGCGATCTGCTGCCGGGCGTAGGCGGCCTTCGACAGGTTCTGCACCGCCACCTCCCGGATCCCCTGCCGGCCGAGAAGCGACAGGTAGATGGTGGCCATCAAAGCGCACAGCCCCTCGTTGGAGCAGATGTTGGAGGTCGCCTTCTCCCGCCGGATGTGCTGTTCACGGGTGGAGAGGGTGAGGACAAAACCGCGCTCCCCTTCCAGGTCGACCGTCTCGCCGACCAGCCGCCCCGGCATGGAGCGCAGGTCCTGTCGTTGGGCGGCGAAGAAGCCGAGGTACGGACCGCCGAAGGAGAGGGGGATGCCGAAGCTCTGCCCTTCGCCGACCACGATGTCCGCCCCCAGGGCCCCTGGGGGGTGCAGCAGGCCGAGGGCGATCGGCTCCTGCACCGCCGCCACCAGGCGAGCGCCGACCTGGTGGGCGGCCGTCGCCAGCGAGGCCAGATCCTCAATCACCCCGAAGACGTTGGGGTAGCCGGCGACCACTGCTGCCGTCCGGTCGTCGAGTTCGCCCGCCAGCACCTCGAAGTCGGTGCGGCCGGTCTCGTCGAAGGGGAGTTCCACCAGTTCCACCTCGAGATAGCGGGTGTAGGTGGCGACCGTCTGCCGGTAGGCGGGGTGCAGGGCGCGGGAGAGGAGGACGCGCGAGCGGCCGGTGGCCCGCACCGCCATCAGCACCGCCTCGGCGCAGGCCGAAGCACCATCGTACATGGAGGCGTTGGCCACCTCCATACCGGTGAGCTGACAGATCAGGGTCTGGTACTCGAAAATCGCCTGCAGCGTCCCCTGACTGATCTCCGGCTGATAGGGGGTGTAGGCGGTGTAGAACTCGCTGCGGGAGATCAGATGATCGACCACGGCCGGGATGAAGTGGTTGTAGGCGCCCCCCCCGAGAAAGGAGACATGAGTGGCGGCGGTGGCATTGAGCGCCGCCTGGCGGGAGAACTCCCGCAACAGTTCGGTTTCAGCCAGCGGTCCCGGCAGAGCCAGCGGGCGCCGCAGGCGGACCGCCTCGGGGATCTCCTCGAACAGCCGTTCGACCGAGTCGACCCCGATGGCCGCCAGCATCTGCCGGACATCCTCGTCGGTGTGGGGAATGTAGCGCATAAATTCTCTAACCTTCCTCTTCGATGAACTCCTGGTACTCTTCGGCGCCCATCAGCTCGTCGACGACCGCCGGGTCGGCGACTTTGATCTTGATCATCCAGCCGTCTTCATAGGGGGAGGTGTTGAGCGTCTCCGGTGCGTCGGGAAGCTCCTCGTTGATTTCGACCACCTCGCCGCTGACCGGGGCGTAGATGTCGGAGACGGCCTTGACCGATTCGACCACGCCGAAGGTCTTCCCCGCCTCGACCATCGCCCCCACCTGCGGCAGCTCGACATAGACGATGTCCCCCAGGGAATCCTGGGCGAAATCGGTAATGCCGACGGTCACGATATCCCCTTCAGCCAGGGCCCACTCGTGCTCTTCGGTGTACTTCAGCTCCTCGGGAAACTCCATTTGCCGCCTCCTTGATTAGGCAAAATACGACTACGGCGTCCGGGCCAATGGCCCGGTTACTTCCTGATGAACGGGGTCTTGGCCACCCGGGCCGAAACCCGCCGGTGACGGATGCCAATCTGCAGTGGGGTACCGATGGCGGCCTGGGACGGCTGCAGCAGCGCCAGGGCGATGCCGACCCGCAAGGAAGGGGACATGGTGCCGCTGGTCACCTCTCCCACCAGCTCCTCGCCGGCGTAGACCGGGTAACCGGCCCGAGGCACCCCCGCTTCGGTCAGCACCAGCGCCGCCAGGCGGCGGCGCAACCCGGTCTCCTTCTGCTTGAGCAGCGCCTCGCGGCCGATGAAGGAGGGCTTGTCGAGCTTGACGATCCACCCCAGTCCGGCTTCCAGGGGGGAGATTTCGGGAGAGAGTTCGTGACCGTAGAGGGCGTACTTCATCTCCAGCCGCAGGGTGTCGCGCGCCCCCAGACCGACCGGCAGCAGCCCGTCGGAGGCGCCAGCCGCCAACAGGGCGCGCCAGACCGCTTCGGCGGCCGCCGGGGCGAAGTAGAGCTCGAAGCCGTCCTCGCCGGTGTAGCCGGTGCGGGAGATGATCGCCGGCACCCCGGCCACCAGCCCCTCGAAAAAATGGTAATAGGCGATCTTCTCCAGAGAGGTGTCGGTCAGGCGGCCGAGAATGGCCGTGGCGGCCGGCCCCTGCAGGGCGAGTTGGGCAAACTCGTCGCTGACGTTGCGCAGCTTTACCCCGGGGAACGCCCCTTCCTCCAGCACCTGCTCCAGCCAGGCGAAATCTTTTTCGGTATTGGAGGCGTTGACGCAGAACAGGTAGTGGTCGGGGGCGAATCGGTAGAGGGTGACGTCATCGACAGTGCCGCCGTGGGGGTAACAAAAGGCACTGTACTGCACCTGTCCGTTGGCCAGGACCGAGGCGTCATTGACCGTCACTTCCTGGATGAAGGCGAGAGCCCCTTCCCCGCTGACTTCGATCTCCCCCATATGGGAGACATCGAACAGCCCGGCGGCGTTACGGGTGGCCAGATGCTCTTCCAGCACCCCCCGGTACTGGACCGGCATCTCCCAGCCGCCGAAGTCGACCAGACGGGCACCCAATTCTTTGTGCAGGCGGTGAAGCGGAGTCTTCTTCAGCATGATCCCTCCCGAGCCGGAAAACAGCTGGTCATTGGCACCACAGAAGCGTTTTCGATTGTAGCAGGTTTACCGGCACCCGCGGCAGGCGGCGACTAGCTTTCCAGCAGCTGAGGGATCAGCGCCTCCGCCCCGAAGGCCATCAGGTGCACCCCCTGGCAGAGCCGGCGCCCCTGGGCGATCATCTCCCGGGCGATGGCCACCCCTTCGTCCAGGGGGTGAGAGGCTTGCTCGAGGCGGGCGATCAACGCCGGCGGCACCTGCACCCCGGGGATGTTGGCGTTGAGAAAACGGGCCATGCCGGCACTTTTGAGCAGCAGCACTCCGAGCAGGACCGGCACTCCCAGTGGCTGGACGGCGGCCACGAAACGCTCCAGCTTGGCCGGATCGAATACCGCCTGGGTCTGGAAGAAGCGAGCCCCGGCTTCCACTTTCTTGCGCATCTTCTGCTCCATCAGCGCGAAAGGCTCGGCTTCGGGAGCAACAGCCGCCCCGGCAAAGAAGCGGGGGACACCGGCCAGCGAGCGCCCCGCCAGATCATGGCCGGCCTGCAGACCCTGCACCGTCTGCAGCAACTGCACCGAGTCGAGATCGAAGACCGCCCGGGCCTGTGGATGGTCACCAAAACGCGGATGGTCGCCGGAGAGCAGGAGCAGGTTCTCGACCCCCAAGGCGGCCGCCCCGAGCAGCTCCGATTGCAAGGCCATGCGGTTGCGGTCGCGACAGGTCAGCTGCAGGACCGGTTCAATCCCTTCGCGCACCAGCAGCGCCGCCACCGCCAGGGGGGTCATGCGCATGTTCGCCCCCTGG
>JACZKF010000244.1 GCA_014860175.1 Desulfuromonadales bacterium
CTCATGGGAAGACCGCCTGCGTTTCCGGGAGCAGAGCACCGCCATCGACGATGATGGTCTGGCCGGTGATATATCCAGCCGCATCGGACGCAAGGAAAAGCATGGCGGCGGCGATCTCCTCCGGTTTGCCGAGGCGGCCAAGGGGAATCCCCTGGGCCAGTTTCTGCTGGAAACCGGCATCTCCCAGGGAGACAGCAGCGGACGTACCGATCATGCCCGGTTCTACCCCGTTCACCGTGATCCGGTGGCGGGCAAGCTCCAGGGCCGCCGCACGGATGAACCCGTTCAGTCCCGCCTTTGAGGCAGCATAATGCGCCAGTCCGGGATAGGCCACCCGCGGCCCCGTCACCGATGAAGTGACCAGAATCCGTCCGCATGGGCTCTTTTTCAGGAAAGGAAGCGCCTTCTGGGCGAGCCAAAAGGCCGCCTTAAGATTCACGCTCAGGGTCTGGTCGAGCACCTCTGGGGTGAGCTCCTCAAAGGGGACGCGGGGAAAATAGGCTGCATTGTGCTGCAGGATATCCAGGCGGTTATGCAGGCCGATGGTCCGCTCGAGCAATGCGGCGAGATCTTCCTGCTTCGAAACATCCGCTTTGACCGGGATCGCCCGCCCCCCGGTGGCATTGATTTCCTCTGCGACACGGCTGGCCCGCTCTTCATGGAGGTCCGAAACGACCACCGTCGCCTGATGCGCGGCAAAGGTGTGTGCTATCGCCCGACCGATCCCCTGACCGGCGCCGGTGACGACCGCCACTCTGCCGGCCAATTCCAGAGGGACCCGATACCTGTTCATGGCATGGCCCCGGGGGGGATCACATGGACGATGGAAGCATAGGCACCTATGCTGAAATTGGTGAGCGCCTGAAAGTCGTCCCCGGTGTAGCCAAAAATTTTCCCCGTGGTTTTTCGCTTCTGCAGATCGATCATCACCACGCCCAGAGTCGGCACGATCTTCTCCCGCCAGACAAAGAGATAGAGATTAGCGTCGATCCGGTAATAATGACAGAGGTCGGTGTCGCAAAGGCCCCGTTCAATCCCCTTGGTGCAGTGCCAGGTATAAAATTCCGGATTCAGGTAGATGTGTTCGTAGGTTTCAGTAGGGCTGTAAATGTACTGCACCCGTTTGCCAATCAACTCGGGTGTCACTTGGTGATGGGGGGCGGCAGCGGAATAGGGCTGGTCGACAGTAGCCCTCACAAAGTTGGCGCCGACGCTGGTCAGTGGCTTGCCCTGGGCATTCTTTTGTTGGAAGGGCTCTTCCACCTCCTCCCGGGTTGGCAGTTCCCCGAACACGGCAGTGGCGACCCCTTTGGTAAAATCAAGAACCAGGGAGACACTGGCGGCACGCCCCTTGGCCTTGATAAAGTCAACGAAGTAGATCCCTTCCCGCGGGCAGGTCGCGGTGTAGGTTTCCTCGGCCACCTCGCCCACCCCCTCATCCGTCCTTTGCCAGTGAACAATCTGATCAGCCAAAAACCGATACTCAACAATGGAGCCATTTTCAAAATGCAGTGAAATCCGCTTCCCGCCAAGGTCGCCGACATACTCCAGGCAGTTGCTGTCGGGGCGAAAAGCCTCGCCCAAGGCTCCTACACTGACCCACTCTGTCGCCTCTGTCATTTCTGATCTCCACCAAAAGGCAAAACTATAGGCGCTGGGACGAAATGACCATCCCCACCGTTTATTCCGGAGGACCGGAGGGGATCGATCCCCTCAATCGTGCTGGGGTAACGTGAAGGGGGCGGTTGCCCGCCCCCCTCGCTTTCACCTACTTGTCGAGATGCACCGTCTCGAACTCATACCCGCAGGCCGGACACTTGACCTTCAGCTGCGACCCTCCTGTGCTGTAGCTGCCGGCACACGCCGCCAGAGAAAATGTCATCAGCAGTGCCACTACCGAAGCTGCGGTTTTTTTCATGGCTGTCTCTCCCCGACCGGTTAGAAGGAATACTTCATCCAGACCTGGGCAAAGAGGTTGTTCTTGTCGTCGCCCATGATCTCTTCGGCGGCTTTCCCCGGCATGGCGATGCCGGTGCCGAAGTGGACGAACAGGTTGTCGTTGACCGGCACGTCCACGAACAAGTTTACCTCGTCCGCCCAGTCATCGGAAGTGGTCGGGACGAACAGCCAGTACTTCTCGTCGAGTTTATGCTGCAGGTAGTGCAGCGACACGAAGACGTTCTCCAGCGGGCTGAAGCCGACTTCGAGCAGCGCCGTCTTCTTGTTGGAGTTGGGCAGGTGCAGCTCGCCGGTCACTTCGCCGATGACGAAACGGTTCCAGGCGGAAAAACCGCTGAACATCGGGTCGAAGTCGGAGGCCTCATCGTCGCCCGGCTTGTCGTCGCCGGAGAAGTAGAAGTAGGAGCCGCGCAGGTACGGTGCATAGGCCACCGGCAGGTTGTAGGTCAGGCTGGTGAAGCCGCCAAAGGCGTCGCGGTCGCGCTTGGAGCCGTTGAGGGTTCCGGCATCCCCTTTCTGTAATACCCCTTCAATCTCAAAGACGAGTCCGCCGAGGGTCAGGTGGGCACCGAGATCATAGGCGAGGGTGTTGTTCTCGGCCTCGACGATGCCGTCCAGATACAAACCGCTGTAATCGATGACCGTGTTGCCGTCTTCGAACTTGCGGTAGACGCCGGCGAAGACGTGATTCCCCTCACTGATATCGTAGTGCAGGTTGAGGCCGGCCACTTCGACATCATCCTTGCCGCCGCCGAGCATGAAGGTCTCGTCCCACTTCTGCACGTAGTTGTCGGCCCGGGCCCAGAACAGGGTCGAGCTGAACTTGCCGAAGTCGCCGTCGAGGCGCACGGCAAAGGGGAAGCTGTCGTGGAAGTTGAGCCAGACCGCCTGGTCCTGACCTTCGCCATCGGCGATGATCAGCCAGTTCTCCAGGCGCACGTCCTGGCGGCCGACGGTAAGGCTGAAGGGGCCCCCCTTGATCTCGCCAAAGCGGATCCAGGCCTGGTCGACTTGAAGATCCCCCTGGTCCTTGGCGATCCCGTAGGCATCGGTGTCGATGGTCTGGGTGTAGTAGGGGGCGAACTGGGCCGAGGTCTTGGCCCAGCCGAAATCTTTCTCGGCGGTCAGGCGGAAAACGGCGAACAGCTCGCCCCAGGCGGCTTCCGTTTTGGCCGATTCGTGGGCACCGCCGATGGGAGCGCCGAAATACGGGTTGCTGTCGTAACGGTAGAAGGTGTTGATATCCATCCCCAGGGTAAACTTGTCGAGGACGCTCCCGAGCTCCTCGATCGTCAGGTCGGCGGCGGCCGGAGAGGCGACCAGCAGCAGACCCGCCAGGGTCCCGCACATCATGTTACGCCATCGTTGCATAGACATCTCCTTCGAAATCGGCCAGCTGGCCGGTGATGACAGCGACCGCAGTGAGAATCGGCGGCCTCGCAAAAGTTGTTCAGGCTGAGCGTTTTCCTTCAGCGGCCTAGAACACCCGGTTGGGCAGCCAGGTGGCCAGCGCCGGGAATATCATGACCAGCACCAGCACCAGCAGCTGCATCAGCACAAACGGGGGGACGGCCCGCCAAATGTCCTGAGTTCTGATCTCCGGCGGCGCCACCCCTTTCATCATGATCAGCGCCCAGCCGAAAGGTGGGGTCAGATAGGCCACCTGCATGTTGAGGATGAAGATCACGGCGAACCAGATCGGGTCGAAGCCGAGCAGGATCGCCAGCGGCATGAAGATGGGGGCGCAGATGGTGACCACGGCGTAGTCGTCCATGAACATGCCGAAGGCCAGCAGGATCGCCTGCATTCCCAGCAGGACGAACCAGCGGTTGACCTCCAGCCCCTGGACGAATTCGGTGATCATCTCCTGGGCGCCGGCATTGGAATAGACCACGCCGAACAAGGTGGCGGCGATGAGGATCCAGAGGACCATGCCGGTGATCTGGAAGGTACCGACACAGGAATCCATCAGCACCCGCCAGTTGAATTTGCGGTAAAGAATGCAGATCAGCAGCGCCCCGGTGGCGCCGATACCGGCCGCTTCCGTCGGGGTGGCGATGCCGAAGAAGATCGCCCCGAGCACCGACAGCACCAGCGCGCTGGGGAGGAAGATCTCCCGCAGCGCGATCATGCGCATCTTCCAGGTCACCACTTCGTCGCTCTTGGGGAAGAGCTCCGGCTGCAGGTAGCCGCGGATGAGGATATAGGCCACATACATGCCAGCCAGCATCAGGCCGGGAACCAGGCCGCCAAAGAACAGCTTGCCGATGGAGATGCGGGCGATGAAGGCGAAGATGATCATGATGATGGCGGGAGGAATGATTTCCCCGAGGACTCCGCCGGCCATCACGCTCCCCAGGGCGGCGGAACGGTCGTAGTTGTGCTTGAGCATCGCCGGCACGGCGACCAGCCCCATGGTAAGAATCCCCGGGCCGAAGCCGCCGCACATGGCCAGGGCGACGCAGACGCCGATGGAGACCAGGGCCAGACCGCCGCGCACCCCCGAGAGCCAATAGCTCAGACCGTGGAACAGCCGCTCGGAGATCCCCGAGTGGACCAGGAAATTCCCCATGATGATGAACAACGGAATGGTGATCAGGGTCGGGTTGGTGATCTGCTGATAGGTGGTGGTAGCGATGATGTAGAGCGCATCCGGCCCCTCGACGGCCCAGGTGAGCAAAACAGCGATCCCGCCGAGGGCAAAGACCACGGGAACGCCGAGGCCGATCAGCAGCAGCAGTCCCCCGAACAGAACAAAAGTGGTGAGTTCGATAGTCATCAACGGCTCCAGGACCGGCGCTTCACGATTCGTCTCGGTTTTCGTGGCGGATTACGAAGAAGATCACGGCGGCAATCAGCATGACCAGTGCCGCCACCGGCAAAAAGAGCTTCAATGGGTAGAGTTGGATCTTGAACACTCCATTGGCGAGTTCCCGCACCTGATACGACTCCCAGCCCATCTTCCATCCCTGCCAGACCAGCGCGCCGGTAAAGGAGACCGCCAGAAAACAGCTCAGCCAGCTGACCATCCGCTTGAATCGGACCGGGAATCTGTCGTGCAAAATTTCAATGCGGATGTGCCCCCCCTTGATCAGGGTGAACGTCCCGGCGAGCAGCACATAAAACCCGAACAGCTGCTTGTTGACCGGCCACACCCAGCTGGTCGGGTTGTTGAAGACGTAACGGGAGACCACTTCCCAGGTCACGAGGACCATGATGACCAGCAGCAAAAGACTCATCCCTTTGGACAGCAAGGTGATGATGGTTTCGAATCGGTGGGCCGTTTTTTTCATGAGCTCTTTCCGCAAGGAGGCCAGGCGGGTTGTGTGTTTGGCAGGTGCCGGAAAGCGTCGCTCCCGGCACCTGCCTGCGGGTCGTTACTTGATGTTGCGCCACTTCTTGATCATCTGGACCGCTTCGGCCGAGGCGGGATCGCTCTTGGCGGTGTCGTCGAGGATCTGTTTGGCCACCTGGGCGTACTTGTCCTGAGCTGCCTGGTCGAGCATCACTTCCTTGACTTTGCCTTCCTTGATCAGGCCGCGAACCGTCGCCAGTTCCTTGGCGTAGCCGCGGACGGTGGCATGCCAGTAGTCTTCGCCCGCCCCGGCCAGAGCTTCCTGGATCGGTTTCGGGTACGACTGCCACTTCTTCAGGCTGAGCAGGATGTGGCCGATGGTATGGTCGTTCTCCATGCCACGGATCCAGTAGGGGGCCACTTCATGCCAGTTCATGCCGGTGATGGCGCTGATGTCCCATTCGGCCGCTTCCACCGTCCCCAGCTTCAGGGCCATGTAGGTCTCGCCGCCGCCAATGACGGTGCCGTGCATGCCGACGCCGCTGTGGAACTCGGTGTTGATCCCTTCGGCGCGAATCTTCTTCCCTTTCAGGTCAGCGAGAGTCTTGAGCGGTTTGGTGGCCAGCACGAAAGGAACCGGCCCGTAGGTGTGGATGTCGAGCAGATACAGCCCCTGCTTGGCATACTCGCGGCGCAGCAGCTCGATGTAGCCGTCCTTGAAGAAGAAGTTGCGCACGATCTCGGCCTGGGCGGCGAAGTCGTCGGTTTCGGTGATCCGGTAGGTCAGCGGCAGTCCCACTTCGACGCTGGCGACCGGCATGATGCCGGACCAGTACAGGCCACACCCCTGCAGCATGTCGAGGGCGCCATTTTTCACCGCGCCGAAGGTCTGGTCGCCGGGGAAGATCTCCGGATCGGCGAAGACCCGGACTTTCAGCTGACCGTTACTCCTTTTTTCCGCCGCCGCGGCAAACTCCGTCAGCAGCTCCATGGAGGTGTCGCCCCGGGGATAGACCGACTGGATCTTCAACCGGTATTCCTTGGCTGCGGCGATGCCGATCGGCCCGGCCAGCAGGCAAAATGCCGCTGCCAGCGTAAAAAGGAGCACTCCTGTCTGCCGCCAAGATACTTTCCTGTCACCCATGCTTTTTCTCCTTTGGTTGTGTTCCGGATCCCAGAGCAAACCCCCTGGGCGAGTAGACGTTGTCGGGCCTAAAAAACTGTTTTACTCCACTTACAAATTCCAGTCCAAATCACTGCCGATGGAATGAATTTTCTATTATCCCTTTTATTCCGGGTAGTTAACCTTAGGACACTGACAAAACCATGTTCACATGAGTTCAGGAGATGGTGACGGAGTGCTCCAGAGTGGGGCGCGAAAGTCTCGTCGCGGGGAGGAGGCGGGGCATTCATGTCTCATTAGCCGCATTTTCGCTGACTCTGCGAGACATTCTGGTCCCACCAGGGGAGGGGATGGATGAACGCTCCATCGGCATGATCAATGCACATGACAGAAAATGAGCCAAGCGGTCCCAGACACCGGGGGGAACATGGAACGAAAAACTGAGAAAACGCTAGTCTTGTTTTTCATCAATCTGGTTTTGATTATCCTGATTTTCATCGGGACCATTTATGTTGGCGTCTTTGTCAACCATAAACTTGGCATTGATCATGAGTTAGAGAGTCGGGGCCGTGCGATTGTGAACAGTTTTATTCTGGCAAGACACTGGAATGCCAAATATGGTGGAGTTTACGTCGAGAAAACGGCAGGAATTGATTCAAATCCCTATTTGAAAAATCCGGATATGCAGGGCATAGATGGGAAAATATATACTAAAAAAAATCCATCGTTGATGATAAGGGAAATATCGGAAATTGCCAAAGAGAAAAAGGATGGTTTTGAATTCAATATCACCAGCTTGCGACCAATTAACAAAAATAATATTCCGGATGGGTTTGAAATAAAGGCGCTGAAGATGTTTGAATTGGGCGAAATTGAAATATTTAAAAAGGAACACAGTGAGGGATCGACTTATTTTCGCTACATGGCACCCTTAATCATTGAAGAGTCTTGCCTAACCTGTCATTGGGATCAAGGATATAAAACAGGGGAGGTGCGAGGAGGGATCAGTGTGCGCTTTAACATTGATCAAGAAGAGAAAGATTTAGCAAAGAAGATGTACCTTATTTTAGGACTGGCGGTAATTACCCTTCTCTCCTTATTCGGCATCATTTACCGTTTGGTTCATCAATTCGGTCGTCGTCTGGAAAAAACGGAAGCAAGACTCCAGCAGATGGCGGTTACCGATGAACTTACCGGCCTGAAAAACCGACGATATCTGGTCGAAAGATTGCGCTCGGAAGTCAAGCAGGCGCACCGTGACCTGAAGCCGGTTTCTTGCATCCTGTTCGATCTGGACCATTTCAAAAGCATCAACGATCGGTTTGGCCATGAGGTGGGAGACCAGGTGTTGCGGACCGTGGCCGACACGGCCAAAGACCAGTGTCGGGAAACCGACATCCTGAGCCGCTTCGGTGGGGAAGAATTCGTCATGATCCTCCCCAACACCAATCTGGAGGGGGCGATGGAAGTGGCCGAGCGACTGCGCCTGGCCATCATGGCCCAGAAGATCATCTTGTCCGACGGTCGGGTGCTGACCTTTACCGCCAGTTTCGGAGTCGCCTGGATGCTGCCGCCCGGCCTGGTCGCTGGAGAAGATGAGGCTTCGCTATTGAAACGAGCGGATGATGGGCTCTACCTGGCAAAAGGAAATGGCCGCAATCGGGTGGAAGCCGTCGCCTAGGTGGTGGTAAAGGGGTGTGACTCACTCAAGTGGTTTCTCTCCACTGGGTGTCAACGCCTGCGGGAGGGTAAAGCGGAAACAGACTCCGCGGTTCCGGCCCGCCGATTCGAACCAGATGCGGCCGTGATATAATTCAACGATTCTTTTCACCAATGCCAACCCCATGCCAGTCCCTTTGCTGCTGGCATCGAGCTTCTCGAACAGGCCAAAGACCTTCTCCTGACCAGGCGGTTCAATGCCCATGCCGTTGTCGCGCACGTAGAAAACCGGCCCATCATCGTCAGCCTCGATGCCGATTTCGATCAGGGGCGCTTTCTGCCCACCCATGTACTTGACCGCATTATCAATAAGGTTTTGCCAGATTTCCACCAGTCGTGGCCGGTCGCCGTTCAGTGTGACATCGCCGTCGGCCACAGCAATGGTCACTTGCCGCACCGCAATGCTGCCGGCCACGGTCGACAGAGCCTCGTCCACCAGATCCCGGAAACTGACCGGAACCGGTGGATTGATCACCCGCCCCACCCGCGATAGCTGCAGCAACTCGTCCAGAAGCTTTTCCATCGTGTCGGCAGCAGTCAGGATGTAGTTCATACTTTTTTGGATTTTTTCTGAATCGTGAGCGGCAAGGTCCTGTTGCAGAAAACCCATGAAGGTCTTTATCGTGACCAGAGGACTTTTCAGATCATGGGAGACGGCGTAGGTGAAACGCTCCAGTTCGGCATTTTTTTCCACCAGCTGCTGCTCTTTCTGTTTGCGTTCGGTGATGTCGCGGATGATACCGATGTTCCCCGCCGGCTCACCCTGATCACCTCGCAGTTTCAGGGCCGAAAGCTCAGCGGTAAAGGCCTCCCCCGACTTGCGCCGGAACTGCACTTCCAGCAGTTTGCCGCCGGCAGCATCCCGGCGGTTGAAGATCTCCCGCCCCGTTTGCTCGTACTCCTCGGGGTCGGCATAAAGGATGCGCGTCGACTGCCCCAGCACCTCGCTGGTTTCATAGCCGAACAGGGTGCGCAGCGCCGGCTGGTTGACCTCAATGATGGTGCGGGAGAGATCGGCGATGATGATCGCATCGCGCATGCTGGCAAAGAGATTGCGATAGCGCGCCTCGGCCTGATTCAGCTCGGCCTGCCGATGGACGTTTTCCAGGACGACCGGCAGTCTCTGTAGATACCCTTCGCGCTTGACCAGGTAATCGTTCACCCCCAGCCGGAGCGCCTGGACCGCCACCTCTTCGTTCCCCTGGCCGGTCACCAGGACGATGGGGATCTGGGACCGATGCTCCTGGCGCAGCGCCTTGACCACCTCCAGAGCGTTCAGCCCGGGAAGCCGGTAGTCGAGGAGCAGAACATCATGAGGAAGGGGGGTTCCGGAGGTTTGCGCCAGACGGGCCAGTACCTCGCCGCCGCTCCCGGCCATCTCAAAGTGAATGTGCGGCGCCTGCTGCGCCAGGTGGCGCCGGGTGAGATCGACGTCGAAGGGGTTCGGCTCGGCGTACAGGACCCGCAGCGGCCGGGAGCGGCGCTCGCGGCGCTCCCGAAACCGTCGGTGTGAGTCGGTGAGCACCCGCGGCAGGTCGGCCAGGTGCGCGGGCTTCTTAACCAGATAATCCTCCGCTCCGGCCTTGAGGGCGGCCACCGCCTCCTCCTGGTCGCCGGAGCCGGTGAGAATGACCACCGGCAGCTGCTGCCCCCCCTGGCCGGGATGGGACAGCAGCTCCAGGCCGCTGCCGTCGGGGAGGCGAAGGTCGGTCAGCACCAAATCGAAGGGGGGGGACGGCGAATCCAGCCGCTCCCGGGCGGCAGCCAGGGTCTGAACGATCTCCAGCGCCATCTCCGGCGCGAGGCGGGCCATTTCGCGCCGGGTCAGGTCGGCGTCGACCGGATTGTCCTCAAGATAGAGAACACGCAGTCCTGGCTCCGTTCTGTTCATATCCTCCTCCCTTTCCTGCCTTCAGCTCGGCGGCTGGTTGGTGGCGCACCAGTAGAGTTCGATCCGGGCGGCGACCTCGAGGAATTTCTCGAAATCGACCGGCTTGACGATGTAGGAGTTCCCGCCAAGCCGATAGGCGGCGGCGACATCCTGGTCGTCGGCCGAGGAAGTCAGCACCACCACCGGGATGTTCCGGCTCACCGGGTTGGCCCGGAGCCGGGCCAGCACCTCCAGCCCGGATACCCGGGGGAGCTTGAGGTCGAGCAGAACCACCAGCGGCCGAGGTTCCCCTGCTTCCCAGCGGGGGAGAAACGCCAGAGCCTCTTCGCCGTCGCGAGCGATGACCACCGGATTGATCAGCTTGCGGCGGATAAAGGCGCGCAGCGTCAGGTCGACATCGACCGGATTGTCTTCCACCAGAAGAATCGGACGGCCCAACGGATTGTTCATCACGGCAACTCCAGAAAGAAGGTGGCGCCCGCGCCGGAGGCACTCTCCGCCCAGACCCGCCCCTCCATCCGCTGCACGGCCTTGCGGACCAGGGCCAGGCCGATCCCGGTGCCCGGATATTCCTCGACGCGCTGCAGGCGCTGAAACATCTCGAAAATGCGGTCGTGGAACTTCATGTCGAAGCCGATCCCGTTGTCCCGTACCCAGACCAGGACACCATTGTCCTGCGGCCGGGCACCGATCTCCACCACCGGCGGCCGGGCGTCGCGGCTGAACTTGATGGCGTTCTCCAGCAGGTTGCGCAGCACCAGGGCCAGTCCGCTCCGGTCGGCAGACACCTGCAGAGCGGGGAGCTCCAGCCGCAGCTGCACCCCGGCCTGCCCCAGCTCCGCTTCGCGCTCGGCCAGCACCGCCCGCACCAGAGCCGGCAGGTCGATGACCGTCGGCTGCAAGGTGCACCGTTCCAGACGGGAATAGGCGAGCAGATCCTCGATCAGCTGGTGCATCTGTGCCGCCCCCTGCCGGATATTGGCGAGAAAGCGGCACCCCTCGGCATCGAGCCGATCCCCGTAATCTTCTTCGAGCAGCCGGCTGTAGCCGTCGATCCCCCGCAGCGGCGCCTTCAGATCGTGGGAGACGGAGTAGCTGAATGTTTCCAGCTCGCGGTTGACCGCCTCGAGCTCGGCCGTCCTTAGCCGGACACGCTCCTCCAGCTGTGCGTTGAGCTGACGGATCACCTCTTCGGACCGTTTGCGCTCGGTGATATCTTCGGTGAAAATGACGATGCCGCCCGGCTGGCCGTCACTGGCCTGCCAGGGGCGGATCTCCCAGCGCGACCACCGGACGC
>JACZKF010000245.1 GCA_014860175.1 Desulfuromonadales bacterium
CTCTGTCTGCTCCTCTGTCTTTCCCTGCTGCTCCCTGCCTGCGTCAGCCAGTCGCGCTTTCTCGAAAAAGAGAACGAGGCCACCCGCCTTGGGCGGACCGTTCAGTCGCTGCAGGCCGATCTCACCCGGCAACAGGAAGACAATGCCGCTCTCGCCGGCCGCAATGACGAGTTGGACCGCCGACTGACCGAGTCGCTGGCCCGCAGCGCCGCCCTGCAGCAGGATCTGGTCCGAGCCCGGGCCGACCTCGACCGGCTGGAGACCGTCCTGTCAGCCCGCAGCGCCGAAACCGGAGCCGCCCTGACCGAGATGCGCCAGACCATCGACCGCCTGCAGGAGGAGAACCGGGAGTTGGCCCGCCAGATCGAGCTGGAGCGCCTGGCCCGGGAGGCGCGCCTGGCGCAGGTGAAAAGCACCTATGATGAACTGGTGGAGAAGATGGAGGCGGAAATCACCCGTGGTGAGGTAACCATCTCCGACCTGCAGGGGAAGCTCACGGTGAACATGGTGGAACGCATCCTGTTCGGCACCGGCCAGGCCGACATCAAACCGGCCGGACTGGAGGTGCTGCGACGCGTGGGGGACATCCTCAAGGAGGTGGAGGACAAGGAGATCCGCATCGAGGGGCACACCGACAACGTGCCGATCAGCAGCCGGCTGCGGCAGATCTTCCCCTCCAACTGGGAACTCTCCACCGCCCGGGCCAACAATGTCGTCCACTTCCTGCAAGGAGAGGTGCGCATTGCCGGCGAGCGCCTCTCGGCCTGCGGCTATGGCGAGTTCCGGCCGATCGCCAGCAACGACACCCCCGAGGGGCGGGCCCAGAACCGGCGGATCCAGATCGTCCTGGTGCCGTTCTAACCAACCACGACCAAACGCAGCGGGGCCCCAACACAACTGCGAAGGGGCCCCGCCTTAACTCAAAATTCAAAACTTAAAATCAAAACTCGGAACTCATACACTCCAACTCCCCCCCCGCTTCCTGCAACTCCTCCCAGCGCCGGTACAGCTCGCCAATGTCCGCCTGCAGCGCCGCATGCCGGACGGACACCTGCCGCCACCGCTCATGGTCCTGGTACAGCTCCGGACTGACCATCTCCGCTTCCACCAGGGCCAGTTCGGTCTCCTGCCTCTCGATCTGCGCCTCGATCTCAGCCACCTCCTTCTGCCACCGCTTCTGCAGCCGCTGAGCCTCCTTGCGCTCTTCGTGGGCACGGCGCCGGTCCTCTTTGTCCACCGGCGCCGGGGACGGAGCACCGGCGGCCGTCTCGACCCGCAGGGAGGAGTGAGCGCTCTCCCCGCTGGCCGCTTTGGCTTGCAGGAAGTCTTCATAATTGCCGAGCCAGAAGACGATCCTGCCGCCCCCCACCTCGATCACCCGGGTCGCCAGGGAATCGACGAAATAGCGGTCGTGGGAGACGAAAACCAGTGTCCCCCGATAGCTGCGCAGCGCCTCCAGCAGCACTTCTTTCGATTGCAGATCGAGGTGATTGGTCGGCTCGTCCAGCAGCAGCAGATTGGCCGGCCGCAGCAGCAAGATGGCGAGCGCCAACCGGTTGCGCTCACCCCCCGAGAGGACCGCGACTTTTTTGTAGACGTCGTCGCCGGAGAAGAGGAAGGAGCCGAGGATATCGCGCACCCGCGGCACCATCTCGAAGGGGGCGGCGGCGGTGATCTCTTCCAGAACGGTCTTCCCCGGGTCGAGGATCTTGGCCTGATCCTGGGCGAAATAGGCGAGTTGCAGGTTATATCCTTCCTTGCGAAGGCCGCGGCGCGGCGCTTCATCGCCCGCCAGCAGGCGCATCAGGGTTGATTTGCCGGCCCCGTTGGCACCGACCAGGGCGACGCGTTCCCCCTGCTCCACCATCAAGTCGACCTCGGAGAAGATGGTTCGCGCGCCATACCCCTGCTCAGCCCCGTGGAGCTCGAGGGCGAGCCGCCCCCCTTTGGGCGGAGCGGGGAAGCGGAAAGCGATCCGCTTGCGCAGCGGCGGCACCTGCAGCCGTTCGATCTTCTCCAGCTGCTTGACCCGGCTCTGAACCAGGGACGCTTTGTTCGCCTGGTAACGGAAGCGGCTGATGAACGCTTCGATGCGGGCAATCTCTTCGTCCTGGCGGCTCTTGGCTTCGAGAATGGCCGCCACCCGGCGCTCGCGCTCCTCCAGATAGCGGCTGTAGCTCCCCGGGTATTCGGTAATGGTGCCGTTCCAGACCTCGACGATCCGGTTGACCACCTGATCGAGGAAGAAGCGGTCATGGGAGACCAGCACCACGGCGTAGGGATAGCCGGTCAGATACCCCTCCAGCCAGTCACGGGCGGGGAGGTCGAGATGGTTGGTCGGCTCGTCGAGCAACAGCAGGTTGGGGCGCTGCAGCAGCAGGCGCGCGAGGGCGATGCGCATCTGCCAGCCACCGGAGAACTGTTCACACGGCTTCTCCCAATCCTCTTCGGCAAACCCGAGGCCGCGCAGCACCTTGGCGATTTCCGCCTCCAGGCTGTAGCCCCCCTGAAACCGGAACTCCTCCTGCAAAGTCGAATACCGGTCGAGGTCGGCCGGCTCATGGCGCTCGGCGATGGCCTCCTCCAGGCGCCGCAGATCGGCTTCCATGGCAAGCAAATGACCCATG
This sequence comes from Desulfuromonadales bacterium, assembly GCA_014860175.1. Lineage (GTDB taxonomy): Bacteria > Desulfobacterota > Desulfuromonadia > Desulfuromonadales > JACZKF01 > JACZKF01. The sequence goes on from JACZKF010000245.1 coordinate 2,628, forward strand.
GCGGCGCGCACTTCGGCGAACAGGGTGCGCCCGCTGTGCTCCAGGCCGTCCTGCGGCAGGTAGCCGAAGGAGGTGCCACGAGCCACCTGCACCTCGCCGCCGTCGGGTTGCACCTGACCGGCCAGCAGTCGCAGCAAGGTGGTCTTCCCCGCTCCGTTCTCGCCGCACAGCCCGACCCGGTCGCCTGGCCGCAGTTGCCAGTCGACTCCGGCAAACAGGCGCCGGCCACCAAAATCTTTGACGATGTTCCTCAATTGCAGCATGGGCCTTATATAGCACACCCCCGCGGTCGGGCGAAACTGTCAAAATACGCTGCCCACGCTTCCCACTTTCAAAAATCCTTAACATCTGATATAGTTTGCGAATTGCTGAGGGCTTCACACCCCCCAGGTGAACCGGGTCTCTTCGGCCCTGTCCATAAAAAACAAATTTCATGTGTCCCGGGACCCGGCAGGGCCGCGGCGCCGC
>JACZKF010000246.1 GCA_014860175.1 Desulfuromonadales bacterium
GTCAATTTCCCTGCGCAAAGGGTAACGGTAGTCACGTTGTCAACACTGCTTGATATTTTGACGAGCGAGAGCAGAAAAGGTTTACGGTCCCCCTTTCCGCGTTGACAGCGGCGAGCTGTCCCGTTAAGGTTTTCCTTTTTCGAAAACAGACCGGAGAGAATATGCCGCCGACCGATTTGACCTGGGACCTCTCACCCCTTTACGCCGACACCGACGATCCCCGCTGGGAGACGGAGCTGACCGAGGCCCGCGACCAGGCGCGGCAGTTCCGCCGCGATTTCCGCGGTCGCATCGCCTCCGAACGGCTCTCTGCCGATCTGCTGGTCGCCGCCATCGGCAACTTCCAGGCGCTGCAGAAACGCGGCCTGCGCCCCTATCTGTACGCCCAGCTGCTCTTCTCCGTCGACAGCAGCCAGGCGCGCCACCGGGCGCTGCTGGCCCGGGTGCGCGAGCTGTGGACGGCGATCAGCGAAGATACCCTCTTCTTCGAACTCGAGCTGCTGCGGATCGACCAGGAGCGCTTCCTCAGCCTGCTCAAAGATCCGGAGGTGGCCGCCTATGGCCACTGGCTGCAGCAGCTGCGTGGGCACGCCCCCTATATCCTCAGCGAAGAGGTGGAGCAGGCGCTCAAGCGCAAGGACCTCACCGGTCGCGAGGCGTTCGTCCAGCTGTTTGAAGAGCTGACCTCTTCCTTTCGCTACCGGTTTCAGTTCCCGGGTGAAGAGAGCGAGCGGGAAGCGACCGGCGAGGAGCTCCTGGCCCTGCTCCACCACCCCGACCGGGAGGCGCGCGAGCGCGCTTTGGCCGTCTTTCTCGAGCGACATGCCGAGCACGGCCTGACGCTGACCGCCTGTTTCAACAACATCCTCCTCGATCACGCCAAAGAAGTCGACCTGCGGCGCTACCCCGATATCATGACTCCGACCCACCTGAGCAGCGAGACTGAACCGGCGATGGTGGAGCGAATGATGGAGGTGACCGAAGCCAATTACGGCCTGGCTCGGGAATACTTCGAGGTGAAGCGCCGCCTGCTGGGGCTGGAGCAGTTGAAGAACACCGATCTCTATGCGCCGCTGGGGGAGAGCCGGGAGTTTTCCTTCGAGGCGGCGCAGGAGCTGGTACTGGCGGCCTTTGCCGGTTTTTCTCCGCAGCTGGCGGAGACGGCGGCCGCCTTTTTCAGCGAGCGGCGGGTCGATGTGGCGCCGCGGCCGGGAAAAACCGGCGGCGCCTTCTGCATGGGGATGCTGCCGGGAACCGCCCCCTACCTGCTTCTCAACTACACCGGGAACCTGCGCGACGTCGCCACCCTTGCCCATGAGCTGGGGCACGGCGTCCACGTCGCCCTCTCCCAGGGGCAGAACCTGTTCCAGTACCAGGCGCCGCTGCCGATGGCGGAGACGGCAAGCGTCTTTGGCGAGATGCTGCTCACCCGTCACCTGCTCGATCGGGAGCCGGATCGCCGAGTCAAGATCGAGCTGCTCTGCGCCCGGCTGGAAGACGTCATCGCCACCACCTTTCGCCAGAACATGCTGACCCGGTTTGAGCTGGCGGTGCATCGGCGGCGCGCCGAAGGGCTGCTGGCGGCGGAAGACTACAGCGAGTTGTGGTGGGAAGAAAATCGCAAGCTGTTTGGCGAGGCGGTGGAGATGATCCCGGCCTACCGTTGGGGGTGGAGCTACATCAGTCATTTCATCCACGCCCGCTTCTACTGCTACAGCTATGTCTTCGGTGAACTGCTGACCCTCGCCCTGTACCAGAAATACCGGGAAGAGGGGAACTCTTTCGTCCCCAAGTACCTGGAGCTGCTGGCCGCCGGCGGCAGCCGCCCGCCAAAGGAGCTGCTGCGCCCCCTCGGCATCGATCTGGCCGATCCCGACTTCTGGCAAAAAGGGTACGATTTTGTCCGGGAGTTGCTGGAGGAGCTGAAGGGACTGGTGGGGGAGAATAAATGAGTTCGCTACCCTGCCCACCCCCCGGAGGTTCTATATTCGCCTGCGACTGACAGGACCCTGCCATCCACACCTAGGGCTCGACCAGGTGGCGGTCCTGATCTCGAGAAGGTGGCCTGCCGGTTGTGAGGGCTCTTGACAACAGCGTTGGCGCATGACAAGATATGCGCATACGTTACGCGCATATGGAGGACGCAATGAAGCCACAGAGAATTTACGATGAGTCTGCGCCGAAGCGCCCTGTAAACCTCACTGCCAATTCCGAGCTTGTGTCTCTGGCAAAAAAGGCCAATATCAACCTGTCGCAGGCATTCGAGGAGGCAATTCTCTCCAAGGTGCGCTTGGCACAGGAGCAGCAGTGGCTTGATGAAAACAAAGAAGGGATTGCGGCCTACAACGAGCGCATTGCGCGCAACGGCATATTTGGAGCCAGTAAGAGGAGGTTCTAGTGGCCCAGTTCGATGTTTACGAAAACGAGGAACCAACCTCCAGGAACGAAATCCCTTACTTGCTCGATGTCCAGAATGCCATTCATGCAGGCCTGTCGACGCGTGTCATCGTCCCGCTCGTGATAACGTCTTCCCCCAGAGAAAAGGTGGACAAACTCTGCCCGCAATTTCAGGTTTTAGGGCAGCGGGTGATGATGTCAACGCCAGAGATTGGGAGCTACCCCATCGGAGATTTACGGCACTCTGTAGCGTCTCTCCGAGAGCATCGCACGGAAATAATTTCCGCTATCGACTTTCTCCTGAGCGGCTTTTAGCGCCGCCCTTCGGGGACCCTCTCCCTCAGGAAGAGGGGAGGCTTTCTGTTTTCAGCAACTCCCGCACCTTCCCGACAATATTCTCCGCTGTAAAGCCGAAGTGTTTCAGCAGCACCCCTCCCGGCGCGCTGGCGCCGAAGCCGGTCATCCCGATCATCATCCCCCCCTCCAGCCCGACGTACCGTTCCCAGCCGAAGACGGAAGCCGCCTCGACGCTGACCCGCAGCCGGCAGGCCGGGGGGAGGACTTCTTGCCGATAGGCGACTTCCTGCCCCTCGAACAGCTCCCAGCTGGCCAGCGCGACGACCCGGGTGCCGACCCCCTCGCCTTGCAGTAGCTGGCGGGCGGCCAGGACGAGGTGCACCTCGGAGCCACTGGCGATGAGGATCGCCTGCAGCTCCCCCTCTTCCCGGGCGAGAACGTACCCCCCCCGGCGAACGGCACTGGCAGGGGCCAGATCGGTGCGGTCGAGCACCGGCAGGTTCTGCCGGGTCAGGACCAGGGCGGTGGGGCCGCGGCGGTTCTCGAGGGCCAGACGCCAGGCTTCCGCCGTCTCGTTGGCATCGGCCGGGCGGATGACGGTCAGGTTCGGCACCGCCCGCAGGTTGGCGAGCTGTTCGATCGGCTGATGGGTCGGACCGTCCTCCCCCAGACCGATGGAGTCGTGGGTGAAGACGTAGATCGGCGCGATCCCCATCAGGGCGGCCAGGCGCATGGGGGGGCGCATGTAATCGGCAAAGATCAGAAAGGTGCCGCCGTAAGGGATCAGCCCCGGGGTGTGGGCCAGGCCGTTGAGGAGCGCCCCCATAGCATGCTCGCGCACCCCGAAGTGGAGATTGCGGCCGCTGCCGTAGGGGCCGAAGGAGCGCTCGCCGGTGAGGCCGGTGTTGTTGGACGGGGCGAGGTCGGCCGAGCCGCCGAGGAGCAGCGGCAGGCGGGCGGCCAGGGCATTGAGGACGATGCCGCTCGCCTTGCGGGTCGCCATCGCCCCGTCGGCCGGATCGAACTGCGGCAGGTTGGCGCTCCAGCCGTCCGGCAGGCCGCTGGTCATCTGCAGCCACGGGGTGAGGGGCGAGTCGTCGCCGGCGGCCAGCGCCTCGAAGCGCTCCTGCCAGGCCGCTTCCAGCGCCGCTCCCCGGGGGATGGCCTGGCGCATATGCTCCCGCACCGCCGGCGGGACTTCAAACTGCGCCTCCGGGTCGCGCCCGAGCAGCTCCTTGATCAGCCGAACCTCCGCCCCCCCCAGCGGTGCGCCGTGCGCTTCGGCCATCCCCCGCTTGTTGGGGGAACCTTCGGCGATGTGGGTGCGGGCGATCAGCAGCGACGGGCGAGGGTCGCGTTGGGCCCGCTCCAGGGCCGGCTCGATGTCGAGGACGTTATCCCCCTCCACCCGCTCCACGTGCCAGCCGTAGGCGAGAAAGCGGGTGGCGACCTCCTCGCTGAAGGCGAGGCGGGTCTCCCCCTCGATGGTGATGTAGTTGTCCAGATAGAGGTAGATGAGAGTCCCCAGGCGCAAATGGCCGGCCAGGGAGGCCGCCTCCGCCGCCACCCCTTCCATCAGGTCGCCGTCGGAACAGAGGCCATAAATCCGGTAATCGAACAGCTCCCGATCGACCTGCTCGGCCAGAAAACGGCCCCCCATCGCCATCCCGACGCCGACCGCGATCCCCTGGCCGGGGCCGGTGGTGGTCTCCACCCCGGGGGTGTGACCGTACTCGGGATGGCCCGGGGTCTGGCTGCCGAGCTGGCGAAAATTTTCCAGCTCCGTCAGCGGCAGGTCGTAACCAGTCAGGTGCAGCAGGTTATAGAGGAGCATGGAGGCGTGGCCGCAGGAGAGGATGAAGCGGTCGCGCCCGGGCCAGGCCGGGTTGCGGGGGTTGTGCCGCAGATGGCGGGTGAACAGCAGGTAGCCGATGGGGGCGGCCTCCATCGGTGTCCCGGGGTGACCGGAGTTGGCCTTTTCGACCGCGTCGAGAGCGAGCAGGCGGATGGTGTCGATGGCGGCGCCGGCCTGGCGCAGGTCGAGTTCAGGGAGCATGGGCATACCTCGGTAAGGGATGGTAAGGCATTGAAGCAGGATCGGGGGAAGAATGCAAGATGGGGGGAGCAGCGGTAAAATAGAAAAGAAGATTTTCCCAAGGAGATCGATGATGCTCTATTTTGCCTACGCCGACAATATGGATGTCGATACCATGGCCGAACGGACCGTGACCTTCGAGAAGGTCTGCACCGGCAGAGCTCGCGACTATCGCCTGGTCTTCCAGAAGCCGGCCGCCGACGGCAGCGGTCGGGCCGACCTGGCAAACGATCGAGGAAACGTGGCCGAAGGGGTGATCTGGGATGTGCCGGAGAACAGCCTGGCCAATCTGGATGTCTACGAAGACGTGGAAAAGGGTCATTATCGACGCGATACGATCACCGTCCAGACCTCCCGCGGCGAAATGGTTTGCGTCACTTATCGGGCGGCCAAGTTTCGTCACGGGCTCAAACCGACGAAAGAGTATCTGCAGACGATCCTGCGGGGGGCCGAAATGCACCGGCTTTCGCCGGATTATCTGACTTTCCTGCGCAGCCACGACACGGCGCAATAGAAAAGTTTCAGGGCCGGCCACTGGGGGGAGGCATCCCCGAGTGACCGGCCCTGAAGGGTTTTGCTAAGGAGTAGGAATGAAGAAGTTCGCCGGCTCGCCTGCCACAACAAGCCTTTGATGGTTCTGACTATACCCGGTGCGGCCAACGGTTGCCACGTGCCTTCTGGTAAAAAATCGGAGCCGATAAGGCGGAAGCCGACTGTGCATCTGCACACCGGTCAGTAGCCGCAGTGCTCCAGCAAAGCCGCCACCTGGGCTGGCCTCTCTTGGGGCCAGCGGGTGAGGAGGCGCTCGGCCAGCGTCACCCCGCTGTCGGCGATTTCGAACAGCCCCTCGAGGTAGATCGTCTCGTCGAGGCCGCGGCTGTTGCGTCGCTGCTGACGACGAAGCCCCTCCTGGGCCAATTCCAGCACCTCCAGGGTCGCCTCACGCAAGGTGCGGCCGGCCATCGGCGTTTTGAGCCCCAGGCGCCACGAGCGACGGTAGAGCTCTTCCCGGCTGGCCCGGTCGGCGCTGAACAGGGTGCGTACCGCCTGGCGGGCCGGCGGATCGTAGAGAATCCCCTTGCTCAGGGCGGCCAGCCCCAGGCTCAGTCGCGGCGGCAGGCTGTCGGCGCAGCGCACCTCGATCTGCGGCCGCAGGCGGACCTCGGGAAACAAGGTGGAGAGATGCAGGTCCCAGTCGGCGAGGGTGGCATGGTGAGCGCCATGCCCCTCGGCCAGGTAGCGGCGGAAGGGGAACCGCTCGGCGGTCAGGTCGAGGAACTGCCCCTGACGAGCGATGAAATACATCGGGACATCGAGGGCGTATTCGACGTAGTCGGCGAAACCGACGCCGGGGCGAAACAGGTCGGGGAGGAGGCCGGTGCGGTCAGGGTCGGTGCGCGACCAGATTTCCCCGCGGGTGGAGAGGTAACCGCTCGGACACCCGTCCATCAACGGCGAATTGGCGAACAACGCATACAGCACCGGAGCCAGCAGCAAGGCGGTCTGCAGCTTGTCGAAGCAGTCGGCTTCGTCGGCGAAGTCGAGGTTGACCTGCAGGCCGGCGCTCTGCTTCATCATCCGCTCCCCCATGTCGCCGGTGCGCCGCATGTAGGGGCCCATCACGCCGTAGCGGGATTTGGGTACCCAGTCGATCTGCGCCAATGGCGTGAAGGGTTGGACGCCGAGGCCGAGAAAGGCGAGGCCCAAGGGGGTCGCCGCCTGGACGATCTGGCGAATATGACAGGCGAAGTCGCCTTCACAGCAGTGCAGGTCGGGACAGAGCTGGCCGGAGAGCTCGAGCTGCCCCCCCGGCTCCAGGGTAATGGAAGAAGTCGGTCCGACCAAGGCGATCAGGCGTCCTGCCTCGAGCACCGGTTGCCAGCTGCCGGAGCCTTGCAGGCTCTGCAGCAGCGCCTCGATGGCGGCAAAGCTGGCCGCTTCGCCGCTGCTGGCATCGACCACCAGCTTTTCCATCTCGGCCCCGACCCCCCACTGTTCGGGGGGGCGCGCCCCCCGGGCTAGGTAGTCGATCAGATCGCGGGTCGAATGGACCGCGATATCCAGATGAGGTTTGGTCAGAGTGGTCATGGTGAAAAGGATACCATTTTTCATCCCCGAGGGGAGCCGTTGCCTGTGCCTTCATGAAAAAAACCGGCCCCATGCGGGGCCGGGCGGAAGACCGGGTTTTGGGATCTCAGGAGGCGAGGTAGGCGGTCACGGACTCGGCGATGGTGCGGAAGATCTTGGTGAGTTCCGCTTCGTTGCGCTCCAGTAAAGTGATGCGGAAGCCGAGTTCGGCCGTGCAGAAAGAGGAGAGGGGGACGACACAGATGCCGGTGGCCGCCAGCAGGTAGTAGACGAAGCGCTTGTCCGGTGACACCCCTGGTTGATTGACCAGGCCGTCTACCAGCTTCTGCACCTCCTTGATAGTGATCGGCAGGGTCTGGCTGCCGGTCAGGCGCCCCTTGTCGAAAGCGACGGCCATGTAGAAGGCGCCGTTGGTGCGGTTGACCTTCAGCCCCGGGACCTCTTTGAGGATGTCGTAAGCGAGATTGGACGCCCGCTCGTAGCGGCTCTTGCGCTCCTCCAGATAGACCGGGAATTCCGGATGGCTGAGCAGGGCGGGAATCGCCTTCTGCGGCAAGGTGGTGGAGCAGACCTCGACCATCTTGGCGTTGAGAATGCTCGAGACGTATTGCTGGAAAATCGGGTCTTTGTCCGCATTGTAGACTTCGATCCAGCCGCAGCGGGCCCCCGGCCAGGGGGCATCCTTGCTGATTCCCTTCATGGCGATGGCTGGCACGTCGCCGATCAGGTCGGAGATCGGCTTGGTCGACTGGCCATTATAGACGATGTTGCTGTAGATTTCGTCGCAGATGACGAACAGGTCGTACTCCTTGGCGATGGCCACCATCTCCCGCAGGATCCGCTCGGGGTAGACCGCCCCGGTCGGGTTGTCGGGATTGATGATCAGAATGCCGGAGATGGCCGGATTGTACTGGACCGACAGCCGCAGGTCGTCCAGATCGGGGTACCAGTTGTTCTCCGGGTCGAGGCGGTAGGAGACCGGTCTCTGGCCGGCATGGGCGGCCTCGCCGGAGGAGTGGGTGGAGTAGGTGGGGGAGGGGCCGATGACCCGGGCCTCGCGGCGAAGAAAGCCGTAGACCTTCTGGATGGCGTCGCCCAGGCCGTTGAAGAAGATGATGTCGTCGGCGGAGATCTGGATCTTCCCCCGGCGGTTGGTCATCTCGGCCAGGAACTCCCGGGTCTCCAGCACGCCGCGGGTCGGACAGTAGCCGTACGAGCAGTCCTTCATCGCCAGATCGGCAACGATCTGCTTCATCCAGACCGGGATCTGCTCCCCCTTGGCCACCGGGTCGCCAATATTCTCCATGTTGGTCTTGATGCCGAGGGCCTTGAGCTTATCGGCGATCTCGACAATGGCCCGGATCTCGTAGGTCAGTTCCCCTGCCCCGATGTGTACAATGTTGTTGCGCATACCTGTCTCCCAGTCGGCATGGAATAGCTCCGGCCCTGCCGGATGCAAAAAGGCCATGGACGTGCTGCCCATGGCCTGGTATCCGGTTAACGGTGGGGATCAGTGGCTGACCCCCGGGCAATGGGCGCAACGCCTCAGGCGCGCGGCCGTCGCGGCCGCAATGCTAGCTCGCTCCGCCTGCGCTGCCCTGAACTGTTTCGTCCCCATCGCCATTGTCTGTTTGCTCCGTGATCGGAACTGAGTATCACAGCGAAGGGGGAAAGTCAACGCCTTTTCCGCGGCGGTCCGGCTTCGCTTCCGAAGACGGCAAATCTTCTTTCCTTGGCCCCGGCGATCTGCTAAGTTGTCGTCGCAATGTTATTTTTTCTTTCGAGGTGATATGCGCCGCGCCTTTTTCCGGCCTTCCATCCCCCGTTTTCTCCTTCTGCTTCCTCTCCTGCTGCCGTGGGTCCCCGCTCCGGTCCAGGCCGAGCCGACCTGGTCGGTGCGCACCCCCGGCGATCGCCCGCTCCCCGACCGATTTTTGCGCTCGCCCGATCCCGACCTGGGGGCGGAGGCGGCCAATCCCGACATCGACCTCGACCATCATCTGCTGGTCGGCGAGGCCGGCCCTTATCGCCTGCAACTCGGGCGGCAGCACGGCCCGGAAAAAAACCTGGTGCTGGGGGAGGGGGAGCGGCGCGGACTCGCCTTTTCCCTGCGGGGCGGGCCTCGTCAGGCGGGCCTGACCGCCTTCGCCCTGCGCCCCGAAGAGCGTACGGCGGAGCCCCTGGCCACCGGCCTGGAAGATCCGCAAAATCGCTTCACCGGCCTGGCGGCCTCCATCACGCCCCGGTCGGATCGGGCACTGAGCCTGCGCCTCTCGGGAATGGTGGTGGCCGGCAGTCTCCCCGCACCGGGAGGGGGTACCGGTGAAGCCTGGACCCTGGTCGCCGACACCGGACTGCTCAGCCGCCTGCGCCTGCGGGCGGAACTGGCCGGCAGCCGTTCCGGGCGGGTCGACGCCGGGGACGACGGGGCGAGTTCCCTCTCGGCGGTTTATACCTCCTCATTGCAGCTTCGCCGGCAATCTCTTCTCTGGCATCTCGGGGGGGAGACGGAGCGGGTCGACCCTTTCTTTGCCAGCCCCGGCCACCCCCGCCTGCTTACCGACCGTCAGGGGGAGAGAGTGTTTGCGGGGGTGCGTGGCCGCAGGCTGGGGGTGCAGGGGTCGATCGGGCAGGAACGGGACAATCTGGCAGGCGTTTCCGGGCGGCCGACAGTGCAGACCGACCTCTACTCGGTGTTTCTCGACTGGTTGCCCGAGCTTCAGAGTCTTCCGGAATTTCTCGGCCGGCCGACGGTCAAGGTCGGCGTCTCCGGCTGGCAGAAGGGGCATCTGCGACTGCCGCCGGGGAGGGCGCCGATCGATCGGGAGCTGCGAAAGCTGCAGGGGGGGATCGACTTCCAGCATCGCCGCTGGAACTGGGGGGTGGAAGGGAGCGTCAGCGATTACGACGACTTCACTGCCGTCAGCGGCCTGCGGACCCAGACTATTGGCGGCCGTGCCGGCACGCGGATCGGTCAGCGGCTGAGTCTCGGCCCTTCCTGGCACTGGCGCTTGAGCGAAGACTCCGCTCGCCGGCAGACAGCCGAGGCCACCACCTTCGGCCTCAACGGCTCTGTCGTTCTGGTCCCCCACCGCTGGCGCGGGTCGTGGGACCTTGGCCTGCAGCGGCAGATCGGTTTCGATCAGCTCGTTTCTCAGGCCGCCAGAGTGCAGGCCGAACTCCTCTATCACTGGATCTCACCACGGCGGACGCGCCCCGGCTACGACCTGTCCCTGCGCTGGCAGTGGCGTGAGCCGCTGCAGGTCGCCTCGGCCGAAAGGGACTATTACCGGCTCTTTCTCGGTCTGACGCTGATCTTCCCGCCCAGTTGACAACGGCCTCAGCTACGGGCGGTCGAGGCGGTTCAGTCCGAGGCGGTGTGCGGTCGCCAACGCCTGCCGGTATTCGGCGCGGCTTGGGGAGCGGTCGAGGGGGGGGAACTCCTCCGCCCGGTAGCAGGGGCGGTACTGATCCATCAGGTTGAGGTAGGTGGCCGGGGAGATCTCCCGGGCCAGAAACTCCAGAATGCGGTCGGTGCCGGCCAGATTTCCCGGCAGCACCAGATGCCGCACCAGCAGACCCCGCCGGGCAATCCCAGTCCGGTCCAGCACCAGGTCGCCGACCTGACGGTGCATCTGTCGCACCGCCGTCTGGTTGACCTCGGCATAATCGCCCACCCCGACCAGGGGGCGGGCGATTTGTGAGTCGGCAAATTTCATATCCGCCAGATAGATGTCTACCACTCCGGCGAGCAGGGCCAGCGCCTGCGGGCTGTCGTACCCCCCGCTGTTGTAGACCACCGGCAGGCGCAGCCCCTGCGCCGCCGCCAGGGCCAGGGCGTCGAGGATCTGGGGGACGACGTGGCTGGGAGAGACCAGATTGAGATTGTGGCAGCCACGCCCCTGCAGCTCCAGCATCATTGTCGCCAGCTCGGCCGTGGAGACTTCCGTCCCTTCGCCGCGGCGGCTGATGCTCCAGTTCTGGCAGAAGACGCAGTTCAGGTTACACCAGCTGAAGAAGATGGTCCCCGACCCGCGCCGGCCGCTCAGCGGGCGCTCCTCGCCCTGGTGGGGACCCCAACTGTGGACCCGCGCCTGGCGGCCGGTGCGGCAGATCGCCCCCCGGGTGGTCAGCAGGCGATTGACGTGGCAGCCGCGGGCGCACAGCGAGCAGCGCTGCAGATGCGCCAGCGCCCGGCGAGCCCGAGTTGCCAGTTCGCCCGGTGGCAGGCGCAGGTAGGCAGGGACGAAATCGGTGTCCATCCGCAGATCAGGCAATCCGGACAAAATCATAGCGGGTCAACAGCTCGCGGGTGAGCAGGCCGACGCCGGCCCGATCGCCGATGGTTTCGATGGCCACCACCGCGTCGGGGTCGGTGAAATCGATTTGTCCGGGGTTTCGGCTCAATTCGAGGTTCTCCTCGATGAAGCGGTCGATGGCCCGCTCGGCCTCCGGGGAGACGATCTCCCCCTTGTGCCCGCGCCGCTCCAGGCGCACATAGAAACGGTGACCAGCCAGTTGGTCCAAATAGGGGAGAACCGCCTGCTGCACCCGGCCGAGAAAATCATCGACGCGGAAGGTAAAGACCCGATCGACCGGCACCACCCGCCCCAGATCCTGGAAGCCGGGTGATGCCTCCTGCCTGCCGGCGCGGACCGCCTCGAGAAATTCCTGGCGGTTTTCCACCTGCCCCAGGATCACCCCGAGAAATTTCGTCGGCCGAAAGTCGCCCAGCGGCTGCAGTTCGGCCAGGAGCCGGCGGTAGCGCCCGTTGCTGGCCTGGGTGACCACCAGAT
>JACZKF010000247.1 GCA_014860175.1 Desulfuromonadales bacterium
GTATCTGGAGGGGATGTATATCGTCCCAGGCTCGTCGGACGATTTCGATCCCGACCCCTACTGGAGCTGGCTGGCTTCCGGCAGCCGTCGTTTTGGCGATCACCTGCGGGTCGGGGGGGCAATTTCCGGTGCTACTGCCCCTTTTTCCGGGGCCTCCGATACCTTGGAGGCTAAGGTCAGGGTCAACTGGTGGGCCTCCGAGCGCACAGCGGTCGGCGGATATCTGGCCCGCGGCCTCGACGACGGCAGCCCCGACTGGGGGGCCGGAGTGTCGGTCGCCGTCGATTTCTGATCGACTGTCTGCCATTTGAAGAATATTCTTCCCCCTCTTTGTGCACTATTCCCCAACCCTCGCCTCGCCGAATCCGTTAAATGGTTGTAAACTGTAGAAATAAAAGAAAAAAGTGTTTGGGCACGGTCCATGTATTAAAAGACCGATGACAGCGGCGGCCAATCGCTATAATTACTGGTACTTCCATCACCCGCAGGAAGAGGATCGACATGTTTCAGTTGCTGCTGACCATCCTCATCACGGTCGTTGCCGGTCTCACCCCGGTAGCTGCCGCCGAAATGGCCGTTTCCCCACCGGCGCCGCCGGTGGCGGAACTGGTCGCCCAAGCCCTGCAGGCCAACCCCGAACTCGAGGCTTCCGAGGCCCGCTGGCGCATGTTCGTGCAGCAGGCCCGGCAGGCCGGAACTTTTGAAGACCCGATGCTGATGGTCGGCATCAACAACGCCTTGATCCGCGACCCGCTCAACTTCCAGCGCGAAGAGATGACCTCCAAGGTGGTCGGTATCAGCCAGAGCGTCCCCTTTTTCGGCAAGCGGTCGCTGGCCCGGGCGGCCGCCGAACAGGGGGCTCAGTCCGTGCGGGCCGAGCATGAGGAGCGGCGGCTGGAGCTGGCAGCCATGGTCAAAGAGAGCTATGCCGGCCTCTTTTTCGTCGAGCAGGCTCTCGACGTGGTCGGCCGCAACCTGCGGGTGATGAACGATGTGATCGGCGCCACCGAGAGCCGCTACGGCGTCGGCCAGGCGGCCCAGCAGGATGTGCTCAAGGCCCAGTTGGAGCGCTCGCGAATGCTCGATATGCAGATCGTGCTGCTGCAGCAGCGGCGCAGCCTGGAGGCGGCCCTCAATCGGCTGCTGTTTCGCCCGGTCGCCACCCCCATCGGCCGCATCGGGGCACTGGTGGTCGAACCGCTCCCCCTGGACGCCGAACAGCTGGTGACTGTGGCCGAACAAAACCGCCCCCTGCTGGCCGGACTCGCCGCCCGGGAGGCGCAGGGACGGCAGCAGGAACAGTTGGCGAAGCGCGATTTTTATCCCGATTTCACTTTTTCCCTCGAATACATGCAACGTGAGCCGGCCATGGAGAGCGAGGGGTACGATATGTATTCGGCCTCCGTCAGCTTCAACCTGCCGGTGCAGCGCCAGCGGCGCCACGCCATGGTCGGTGAAGCCCAGGCCGCGCAGCGGATGGCCCAGGCCGAGCGGGAGGTGTTGCGCAACGACATCCGGGCCGGCATCGCCGATCTGCTGGCCCGGATGGAGAAAAGCCGCCAACTGGCCGACCTCTATCGCGACGGGATCATTCCTCAGGCCAGCCGCTCCTTCGAGGCGGGGCGCATCGCCTACCAGAACAATCAGGTCGATTTTTCCGCCATGCTGGAGAGTTTGCTGATGCTTTTCAATTACGAGCGTGACTACTTCGAAGCGGTCGCCGACTACCGGATGACTCTGGCCCGGCTGGAGGCGCTGATTGGCCGTGACCTGTCGGCCGGAAGCCTCCCGTAACCGGCCGATGCCTGAGCACACTCCGGGAAGCGGTGCCGGTGGGAGGCACCGGGATAAAAACAGACCATTCCGGTCGTAGTTATTGGAAAGACGACTGAGAGAGATATAGCAAATAAGTCAACATAAGAGGTTCTGTGATGAGAAAAAAAGGGGTAAGTACCATCCTGGTGGCACTGGCACTGGTGGCCGCTCTCGCCGGCGGCTTTCTTCTCGGTCGTTCGGGGGACCGTGCCGGTCACGAGCCGACCGCGACGGCCGGGGCCACGACCCAGTACACCTGCGGCATGCACCCCTTCATCATTCAGGATGAACCGGGGCTCTGCCCGATCTGCGGCATGAACCTGACCCCGCTCAAGGCCGGCACCGGCGGCCAAGGGGGCGAGCGCCAGGTGACGCACTGGATTTCCCCCATGGACCCCTCCTATGTGCGTGATGAGCCGGGGCAGGACTACATGGGGCACGATCTGGTCCCGGTCTACGCCGACGGTGGCGGTTCCAGTATCACCATCGACCCAGTGGTCACCCAGAATATGGGAATTCGCACCGAGGCTGTCACCCGCGACGACCTGAGCCGGGAGATCCGCACGGTCGGCCGCATCGGCTTCGAGGAATCGCGGCAGTACACCGTCAACAGCAAGATCGGCGGCTGGATCGAACGTCTGCATGTCAATCAGACCGGCCAGCGGGTGAAAAAAGGGGAACCGCTGCTGGAGATCTACAGCCCGGAGCTGGTCGCCGCCCAGGAGGAGTATCTGCTCGCCCTGCGCAACCGCACCGAGTTGGCGCGCAGCAGCTTCGCCGACATCGCCGCCGGTGGTGACCGCCTGGCCCAGGCGGCGCGTCAACGTCTCAAGTACTGGGACATCAGTGAACGGCAGATCGCCCAACTGGAGCAGGCCGGCAAGGTCAGTAAAACCATGACTCTCTACTCCCCCTTCAACGGCATCGTCTCCGAGCGCAAGGCTTTCCAGGGGATGAACGTGATGCCGGGGGAGGAGTTGATGCAGATCGCCGATCTCTCCCGGGTCTGGGTCTACGCCGATATCTACGAATATGAGCTCCCCTGGGTCCGCCAGGGGCAGAAGGTGCGGGTGGAACTCCCCTATGCCGGCGATCGCCCCTCCCTCGAGGGGACCATCGACTTTCTCTATCCGACCATGGAGGCCCAGACCCGTACCGCCCGGGCCCGCATCCAGCTCGACAATCCCGGCTTCGATCTCAAGCCCGACATGTTCGTCAACGTCAGCATCGCCGCCGAAAGCGCCACCGATGTCCTGACCATCCCGGCCGACGCCGTGCTGCACTCCGGCCGTGGCCAGCACGTCTTCGTTGCCCTGGGCGAGGGGCGCTTCGATCCGCGGCAGATCAAAACCGGCCTGCAGGGGGAGAGCGGCCGCACCCAGGTACTGGAAGGGCTCAAGGAAGGGGAGCAGGTCGTCACCTCCGCCCAGTTCATGCTCGACTCGGAGAGCAAGCTGCGCGAGGCGATCCAGAAGATGACCGCGCCGACCCCGGCGGCCCCGGCAGGGCACGAGGGGCACGATGATGATCTGGAAGAGCTGTTTAAATAAGTCGTATTGGTCAAATTGGACCTATTGGACCTATAAAATGCCTTTCATAGGGTTTCCCCATGCTTGAAAAAATCATCGACTGGTCGGTCCGCAACAAGTTCATGGTGGTGCTGGCCACCGTCTTCCTGATTGTCGGCGGCATCTATTCGTTGCGCAACATCGCCATCGACGCCATCCCCGATCTCTCCGACGTGCAGGTGATCATCTTCACCGAATACCCGGGGCAGGCGCCACAGGTGGTGGAGGACCAGGTCACCTATCCGCTGACCACCCAGATGCTCGCCGTCCCCGGGGCCAAGGTGGTGCGCGGCTACTCCTTCTTCGGCTACTCCTTCGTCTACATCATTTTCGAGGACGGCACCGATATCTACTGGGCTCGCTCGCGGGTGCTGGAGTACCTCAACTACGTCTCCGGCCGTCTGCCCCAGGGGGTCACTCCGACTCTGGGGCCGGATGCCACGGGCGTCGGCTGGGTCTTCGAGTACGCCCTGGTTAGTGACCGGCACAACCTGCAGGAACTGCGTTCGAACCAGGACTGGTACCTGCGCTACGAGTTGACCTCGGTGGGGGGGGTGGCGGAAGTGGCGAGCCTCGGCGGCTTCGTCAAGCAGTACCAGGTGGCCGTCGACCCGAACCGGCTCCTCGCCTACGACATCACGTTGCCGATGGTCGAGATGGCGATCAAAAACAGCAACCTTGACGTCGGCGGCGGCGCCATCGAAATGGCCGAAACCGAATTCGTGGTCCGCAGCCGGGGGTACATCCAGTCGGTGGACGACCTGCGCCAGGTGGTGGTCGCCACCGACCGGCGCGGCACGCCGGTGCTGCTGCGCGACCTGGCCGACGTGCGCCTGGGGCCGGAGATGCGCCGCGGCGTCGCCGAGCTGAACGGGGAAGGGGAGACGGTCGGTGGCATCATTGTCATGCGCTTCGGCGAAAACGCCCTGAAAACCATCGACAACGTCAAAAAGAAGCTCGAAGAGCTCAAGCCCGGCCTCCCCGAAGGGGTGGAGATCATACCGGTCTACGACCGCTCGGGGCTGATCCAGCGCTCGGTCTCCAACCTGCAGGAGAAACTGCTGGAAGAGAGTATCGTCGTCGCCCTGGTGATCATCCTCTTCCTCTTTCACCTGCCGAGCGCGGCGGTGGTCATCCTGGCGCTGCCGGTGGCGATTCTGATGGCGTTCATCATCATGTACGCCCAGGGGATCAACGTCAACATCATGAGCCTGGGGGGGATCGCCATCGCCATCGGCACCATGGTCGACTCGGCCATCATCATGGTGGAGAACGCCCACAAACACCTGGAGAAGGACGTCGGAACCAAGCCGCGCTCGCAGATCATCGTCGAGGCGGCCAAGGAGGTCGGCCCGACCATCTTCTTCGCCCTGCTGGTGATTACCGTCTCCTTCGCCCCGGTCTTCACCCTGCAGGAGCAGGCCGGGCGGATGTTCAAGCCGCTCGCCTTCACCAAGACTTATGCCATGGCGGCGGCGGCGCTCCTCTCGGTCACTCTCGTGCCGGTGCTGATGGTCTGGTTCATCCGCGGCAAGATCCGCCCGGAAACCCACAACCCGATCAACCGCTTCCTCATCGGTCTCTATCATCCGGTGGTCGATCTGGTGCTGCGCTGGCGCAAAACGACGCTGGTGGTCGCCTTGCTGCTGGTTCTCTCCATCGCCTGGCCGCTGTCCAAGATGGGGACCGAGTTCATGCCCCCCCTGTACGAGGGGGATCTGCTCTACATGCCGACCACTTTGCCGGGGATCTCGGTTACCAAAGCCAAGGAACTGCTGCAGCAGACCGACAGGATCATCAAGCAGTTTCCCGAAGTGCACCACGTCTTCGGCAAGATCGGCCGCGCCGAGACGGCCACCGACCCGGCGCCGATGATGATGATCGAGACGACCATCATGCTCAATCCGGAAGAAGAGTGGCGCCAGATGCCGGTGCGGCGCTTCTATTCGGGGTGGCCAGACTGGAGCGAGCCGGTCAAGGTGCCACTGCGCTGGGTCTGGCCGGAACAGAAGCGGATCACCGTCGAGCAACTGATCGATGAGCTCAACGCCGCCGTCCACATCCCAGGGCTGACCAACGCCTGGACGATGCCGATCAAGACGCGCATCGACATGCTCTCCACCGGCATCAAGACCCCGGTCGGGATCAAGGTGATGGGGCCTGACCTGACCATCCTCAGCCGCCTCGGCGAGGAGATCGAAGCGGTAGTGCGCCCGCTGCCGGGGACGCTGTCGGCCATCGCCGAGCGCACCGTCGGCGGCTCCTACCTCGATATCGACATCGACCGGGGGGCGGCCGCCCGCTACGGCATCCAGGTCGGTGACATCCAGGGAATCATCCAGTCGGCCATCGGCGGCATGAACATCTCCCAGAGCATCGAGGGGCTGGAGCGCTACCCGATCAGCCTGCGCTACGACCGCGACTTCCGCAGCGATCTGCCGGCCCTGCGGCGGGTGCTGGTGCCAGCCCCCAACGGCGCCCACATTCCGCTGGAGCAGCTGGCGCGCATCGGCATCAGCAACGACCCGGACAGCATCAAGAGCGAAAACGCCCGGCGTACCGCCTGGGTCTATGTCGACATCAAGGGGATCGACGTCGGCACCTACGTTAAAAACGCCCAGGAGGCGGTGGCCAACCACATCCAGCTGCCGACCGGCTACAACATCGTCTGGAGCGGTCAGTACGAATACATCGAATCGACCCGCGCCCGGCTGATGGTCATCATTCCGCTGACGCTGACGATCATCTTCGTCATCATCTATCTGAGCACCCGCTCGGCCGTGAAGACCGGGATCGTCTTTCTCGCCGTGCCGTTCTCCCTGATCGGGGCCTTCTGGCTGCTCTACCTGCTCGACTACAACATGTCGATCGGGGTCTGGGTCGGTCTGATCGCCCTGGCCGGCCTCGACGCCGAAACCGGGGTGGTGATGCTCCTCTATCTCGATCTGGCTCATAAACGCTGGAGCGAAGAGGGGCGCATGCTGACTCACGGTGACCTGAGGCAGGCGATCCATCACGGGGCGGTCAAGCGGATTCGTCCCAAGGTGATGACGGTGGTTACCATCATTGCCGGCCTGTTGCCGATCATGTGGAGCACCGGCGCCGGCGCCGACGTAATGAAGCGGATCGCCGCGCCGATGGTCGGCGGGGCGGTCACCTCTTTGGCTCTGGAGATGCTGGTCTACCCGGTCATCTACTTTATCTGGCGCAGTCGGCATCTGGAAAAATCGATGCAGCCGAGCTCCGAGGAGGAATTGCATGACTGATGGTGAGTCACCCAACCACAAACACGCGGCCCGAGGCCGCCCTATCCGATGGAGGAGTATTGAGATGAAACAGTTGACTCTGCTTTTGACCCTGATGTTTGCCCTCAGCCTGCCTGTTGGCGCCTTCGCCATGAGCCATGGCGGTTCCGGCCACGACCATGGCAGCAAGGCTTCAAAGAAGAGCGCGACGGATGCTCACGGGACCCAGGGGGCCCACGACCAGATGGTCCTGGTCGGCGTCGCCACCGTCGACGGTGTCAAGGGGGAGGCCCACCTCAACGACGTTGAGGCGGCGATGAAAAGGGCCGGTATGGAGGCCACCCATCATCTGATGATCATGTTCATGGACGTCAAATCGGGCAAGCCGATCACCGAAGGGCGGGTCGCTGCCAAAGTCACCCTGCCGGACGGCACCAGCGGCGATCCGGTGCGACTGATCGGCATGGACGGCCACTTCGGGGCCGACATTCCCCTCAAGCAGAAGGGGGAGTACACCTTCGAGGTCGGCACCCGGCTGCCGGACGACAAGACCCGCCAGTTCACGTTCAAGCACCAGCTCCAATAAGCCCTCTGTGAAAAGGTTGCCGGGGCGCCCGAGTGCGCCCCGGCAACCCCCCTGGCTTCTCCCCGAAGCCAAGTCCCGTTTGACAATCTCCCCCCCGTAACTATCATTAAATCTAAGTTCGGCTGGTTTCTATTTTCCTAACCACCAGGAGCCCTCTTGTGTCGGTTGCGATTTCACCGGTTGATCCGCTCCTGGGTGCTGGCCGGGACCGGTAGCCTCTGTCTCCTGGCGGTCGCCGGTTCCGCAGCCGCCGACCCCGGACCGGCTCTCATCGACCAGCGGTTTCCTCGCCTTCTGCAGCGTCTCACAATCCAGCACCCCGGCGACAGCGGTGTCTACATCCTCGATAAGGGGGAGGAGGCGCTGCTGGCCCGGGCCTGGATGGTCACCCAGGCGGAGCGCAGTTTCGACATTCTCACCTTTATCTGGAGCTTCGACACCATCGGCCTGATCGCCACCGACGCCATGCTCAAGGCGGCCGAACGCGGGGTGCTGGTGCGGGTTCTGGTGGACGACATCCACCTCGACAGCGAATATTTCGATCTGCTCCTCGCCCTGGACGCTCACCCCTTGCTCGAGATCCGGGTCTTCAACCCGGTGGTGCGGGTCGGCGTCTCCAAACTGCGGATGGTGGCCAATCTTCTTACCGATTTTCGTCGCTTCAACCTGCGGCTGCACAACAAAACAATCATCGCCGACGGCATGGCCGGGATCTGTGGTGGGCGCAACGTGGCGGATGAATACTTTGACTACAACCAGGAGTATAACTTTCGCGATCGCGACATTCTGGTCATCGGTCCGATGGTGGAGCAGATGCAGGCCAATTTCGATCGCTTCTGGACCAGCGAGCTGGCGCAAATGATCGGAGAGCTGCTGCCACAGCGGCGGGCGGCCCTCACCGATGACGACATCCGGAAGATCTACCGCGACCTCGACCATTGCGCCCGGCGCCTGATCGACAGCCTCCCCCTGGTGCAACGGGCTCTGGCCGAGGGGGAGGAGCGGCTGCACGAACTGCTCGAAGAGCTGGTCTGGACTTCCGACCTCTGGTTCGTCAGCGACTCACCTGAAAAAAATCTTGAAAAATCGGGGCTTGGCGGGGGAGGGGAGATGGCCGACGCTCTGCGCCAGGCGATCGCTTCGGCTCGCCGGAAAATCACGATCCAGTCGCCTTATCTCATCCTGCCGGAAGATGGGTTCGGGTTGTTTGCGAAGTTGGAGGAAGGGGTGGCGGTGCAGATCAGCACCAACTCCCTGGCGTCGACCGACAATGTCGCCACTTTCAGCGGCTATATGAAGATGCGCCAACGGCTGCTGGCCGCCGGCATCGAGATCCGTGAATTCAAGCCTAATCCGGCCATCGAATCGGAACTGATCGAGCAGTATCACGACCCCGACCGCCCTCATCCCATCTTTGTCATGCATGCCAAGACGCTGGTGATCGACGGCGAACTGCTGTATGTCGGAACGTTCAATCTCGACCCGCGCTCGGCCAATCTGAGCACCGAAGAGGGGGTCTTTGTCCGCAACCGGCTGTTGGCCCGCCAGTTGGAGGAGCAGATCGAACTGGAGATGCAGGAGGAGAACAGCTGGGACCCCCGCCTGACCAATCCTAACCCGCAGACCAGCTGGTGGCGTCGCCTGCAAGCCGGATTTTTACGGCTGCTGCCGATCCGGCCCCTGCTGTAGAGAAGAAAAATCACCTCCTCGGGTTGACAACCCCTGGTCCGGTGATAAATTAACCCCATCTAAAAACAAGTCACCTCCCAAACAAACGCCGGATTTACCGGCAGCGACTTTGCCCCGTAGCATCCCTTCCTTGGCTGCGGGGCGTTTTTTTTTAAAGGCGTGAAGTGTAGTGTAACTTGTGAAAAGCCTCTTTTCCCACGTCATCAACTACAGATCACACATCACGCCTTCGTCTTTCGTCTTTCGTCTTTCGTCCTTCGCCCAGAGCCCCTCAACGGCTCCGGATCGGCAAGAGCTTGGGATCGATCACCCCTTCGCGGCGAAAGGGGAAAGTCTGGTTGAGAATGCGAAAGCCGCCGATTCGGACCGATCCTTCCAGGGCATATTTCAGCTGTTCCTCCGGCTGCAGAGCGGAGGTGAGCTGCAGCAGGTTGAGGTAGCCGGCGGAGAGGCGCAGCACGGCTTCCCCGTATTCTCCGGCACCGACCCGTACCGGTTGCTGGGCGCGGCCGTCGGCAACCTGGATGCCGTTGAGGAAAAAGGCATAGTCGACCCCTTGCACGGTTAGGGGGACCGAGTTCGGGTTGAAGATGCGCAGAGTCGCCAGCAGGTTGGCATGGCTGAGGGTGAGTTCGCCGATGCGCAGATTCTGCAGCTGTACCTCCGGTGGGTCCGGGCGCACGGCACAGGAAAGGAGGGAGCAGGCGGCAATCAGCAGCATCAGCCGCAAGGGGGGGAACAGGCGCATGGGAAATCTCCTTTCACTGTCGATTTAATGACAGTATAGCGAAGATTTCACCACTATCGGGGCGTTGGTGAAGTTGGAGCCCTCAGGGGGAGAGAGGGCGGTGCAGCGCCAGAGTGGCGTGCTGCTCCGCTGCCAGCTCCTGCTCCGGGACGACCCAGAGCAGAGTCCCTTGGCGTTTGCCAAACAGCAGGGCCGCTTTGCGGTCGCTGATCCAGATGTCGACGGTGCGCTGCCAGCGGGAGTGCATGCGGTCCTGGACTTCGAAGATGCCGTGGCCGGGGATGAGGACCTTCTGGCCGAAGCGCAGCCCCATCTCTTTGACCAGATCGTCGGAGACGGCAATGACACCCGGGCGCACGCTCTGCTGGGAGGCGGTGATGTGCGGCGTAGAGTCGCACTGGTCGACCGTGGAGGAGTAGGCGGTGAGAGTGACCGGCAGGGTACGCACCCGTTCCAGTGCCACCGGGTGGCCGAAACAGGTGGCGAGGAGTTCCAGCGCCTGGTCGAGTTCTTCCCGGACCCGGTGCGCGGACTGAATCAGCTCACGCTGGGCGGGGAGGTGGGGTGAGGAGGCGGCGCAGGCGGTCTCGGGCTGGAATCGGAAGTAGAGGTCGATGGCAAGGATCAGGGCCAGCAGGGGGATCAGGGACCGCGAGAAGACCAAAAACGTATCTTTCTTCATCTGTTGCCTCCGCGTTTACGGCAGGGGAGGAATAATTAAAAAGCTTTAAAAATATACAGGCTGTTTTCCCGCCGTCAACCCCTGAGCGAGCAGAGGCTGCGGTTAGCCTTTCGCTGTGGCGGAAAATAGGGTATCCTCCTGGCCCATGAAACCCTCCACGGCAAAGCCTCTCTTTAGCGCCAACCTCCTGCTTCGACTGCTGCCGGCGGTCGGCTGGATGCTGCTCGTCGCCTGGCTCTCCCTGCAGTCCAACCCGCCGACCATCGAAGTCTCCTTCGTCTCCTGGGACAAGTTCCAGCATGCTGCCGCCTACGGATTGCTCTGCCTGCTGACCGGCTGGGGGCTGCTGCCGCTGTTTCGGCGCCCCTTCGCCCCCTGGTTGACCGCCGGCGCCCTGACCATCGCCATCGGCGGGCTGCTGGAGCTGGCGCAGGCGACCTTCACTGCCGTCCGCGCCCCCGAATGGGGTGACCTGTTGGCCGACGCCGTCGGCGCCGCCCTGGTGGTCGCCGCGGCCTGGTGGAGAGGGAGGGGCGCACGATGACCCCCTTCGATTCCACTGTGCCGACGGAAGAGCTTCTGCTCAGCGCCGCCGCCGAAGGGGCCCTGGTCCTCACCTCCACCCGGCGCCTCGCCCGCCATCTGCGCCGGCGGTTCGACAGCCGGATGGCGGCCGGCGGCCGCGGCGCCTGGCGAACCCCGGCGATCCACAGCGGCGACGACTGGCTGCTGCAGGCGGCCGAGCTTCTTGGCCAGGGGTGGCGCCTGCTCGCCCCCCAGGCCTGTCGCCGGCTCTGGGAACAG
>JACZKF010000248.1 GCA_014860175.1 Desulfuromonadales bacterium
CCAAAAGCCGGCCTCGGCTCCTGCCAAGGCGGCTGAACCGCTCGATCTGCCGTTGGTTGCCGATGGGACGGTGAGAATTGGTCAGACGGTCTATCAGGGGCTCACCATCGACGATTTCGATCTGCAGTACCGCCTGGAGAAAAATGTCCTGACCGTGCAGCGGCTGCAGGGGAAGGTGGCCAATGGGACCTTTGGCTCCACTGCCAGCATCGACCTCGGCCGCGCGGTGCCGACCTATACCTCCCGCTTCGACCTGAAGGGTATCCAGGCCGACCCACTGGTGACTGCCTTCTGGCCCAAGTCGGCCGGCACGGTCTTTGGCACCCTGAACCTGCAGGCGACGGTGGAAGGAAAGGGTACCGATCCGGCCGTCCTCAAACAGAACCTGAATTCGCGCGGCGATCTGGTGTTGACCGACGGGCGGTTCACCGGAGGGGAACTGGTGCAGGGGCTGGCGGCGTTTCTCAACATCGAGGAGTTGCGCAACCTGCGCTTCGACCAGGCCAAGGGGAATTTCACCATCCGCCAGGGGCAGTTGCTGGTCGACAGCAGTATGACCGGCAAGGAGGTCTCCCTGCGGCCGAAAGGTACCATCGCCCTCGAGGGGAACCAGCTCGATCTGGCGCTGAACCTGAGGGTGGCGCCTTCCATCAGCAAACGCCTTGATCGGGGGCGGTTCACCCAACTGTTCGCCGACCCGCAGGGGTGGACGCAGCTGCCGGTAAAAGTAGCCGGGACCATCGACGCCCCGCGCTTCTCCCTCGACACCGCCGCCTTGGGGGAACAGGTCAAAGAAAAAGCCGGTGAGGAGATCCGCCAGCGCCTGCAAAAGGAGATCGACCGCCGCTTCCCGACCGGGACCAGCGAGCCGGCCGACCCGGAAGCTCCACCGGCGAAGAAACCTCCGGTCGAGGAGATGATTCGCGGTCTCTTCCGGTAATTGACAACGCTTCCTCCCCCTTATGCGATCGGGAGGCAACCTACCCAAAGGAGCAGAGATGACCGTCATGGAACATTTCAGCGGCTTCGAAGTCATTCGTGCCGCCATGGAAGTGGAGAAGAAAGGGCATCAATTTTACCTGGCGGTGGCCGTCCGGGCCAAGAGCGAGACGGCGCGGGAAATTTTCTCCTGGCTGGCCCAGGATGAAGTCGGTCATCTGAAAACCCTCGAGAAGCTGGTGCCGAAATATGAGGAAGGGGCCTTCTGGGCCGACGAGGAGGTTTTTCTCCCCTATCTGCGGCGGTTTGCCGAAAGCGAGATCTTCCCTTCCGCCGAACGCCTGGAAGCGGCTCTGCAGGGGGAGAATTCGGATCTGCGGGTCCTCGACCTGGCCATCGAAGCCGAGGAGCGATTTGCCGCCTATTTCCATCAGGCCGCGCGCCAGGCCCGGACCGCCGATGGGCGGGAGGCGTTTACCTGGCTGGCCGCCGAGGAAGACCATCATGCGGCGGTGCTCAAAGAGCGCAAAGCCAAGCTGCAGGGGACCGGCCGCTGATCTCCTGCCGGGCGGTCTTCCTCTCTTGACACCCCTGTGTGGCCGACTAAACTAGAAGGACTAAAAAAAAGGAGGGCAGGGATGAACGTTTTTGATTTTGCCATGCAGATGGAGGTCGACGGCAAAAAGCTGTATGAGAAGCTGGCGGCCGGATCGAACGATGCGGGGCTGCGGAAGATCTTTCTGCTGCTCGCCGCAGACGAGCAAAAACATTTTGAAATTTTTCAGGCCCTGCAGCAGGGGACGCAACCGACCATGCAGGACACCACGGCCCTCGAGGAGAGCCGGCTGATTTTCCGCGAGGCCATGGCGAACAAAGACGAGATCCTCAAGACCATCGATGTCGATCTGGAGGGATACCGCTACGCCATGAAACTCGAAGCGGACAGCGCCCGGCTGTACGAAGACGCCGCCAAACGGGAGTCGCAGCAGGAGATAAAAGAGCTGCTGCTGCGGGTCGCCGGGGAAGAGCAGAAGCATTTCAATATTCTGGAGAACATCTACGACTTCTTTAATGCCCCCAACCAATACCTGGCCTGGCGTGAGTTCAGCAATCTCGAGGAATTCCATCAGTTCGGCCGGGACGTGGATCGATGAGGCTCTCGGCCCCGGCCGGCCGATTGTTCGCGCAGCCATTCAAAAAACCCCGCCGAGGCGGAGTTTTTTGTTGTCCAGAGGTCTCAGGTTTAAAATTGTAAATCTCTGTCTTATATGGTATCAACGATCTAGTTGGAATTTCTCATGCCTTTCTTCTAATCGGGAGAGAAAAATGGCTGAAAAGCGGCAGGAGAGGCGGCACCGCAAGCGGCTCCAGGTGAAATTCGGACCGACTAGTCTGATCAAGGTCGGATTTACCGACAACCTCTCGGAAGTCGGGCTGTTCGTCAAAACCCCTACCGTCTTTTCACCCCCCAGCATTCTTCAGCTTGAACTCACCACTTCGGCCAACGAGATGATTGTGCTGGAAGGAAAGGTGGTCTGGGCCAAGAAAGTCCCCCCCACCCTCATCAACAAGACCAAAGGGGGAATGGGAATTCTGATTCTGCGCTTTGTTCAGGGGGAGGAAATCTACCTGCGGCTATGCCAGGAGATGGGGGACAAGAGCCTGGAGAAGAACCTGATCGCTTGCGCTGGCGCTTAGAATTAATCGCGGTCCGGCCGGCGATGACCGGACCGCTGTTGCCCCACCTCAATGGAATTGCCGCTCGGTCTCTTCCCGTGCCGTTTCGAGGGTCGTCTCCGCCACCTTCCTGACCTTCTCCACCTGCTCCTGGGCGGTCTCCTTCAACTGGGCTCCGAATTCCCTGGCCGCTTCACCGGTCAACTCCTTTTCCCGGCGGGAGACCGGCATCGCCGACCCGACCAGCATCCCGATTCCCAGGCAAAGGAATCCCAACAGCAGCGGCTGTTCATGCAGCATGTAGGAGAAACCGCTACGCGCCCGGTCAGCCTGCTGACGCAGTCCGCCGGCGGTGCTTTCGGCTTTCTCGCTTAGCTGTTCCTTCTGGCTCCTGGCCGATTCCCCCAGCTGCTCCCGCTTACTCCTGACTTTTTCGCCAAGCTGTTCACGCTGTCTTTTTGCCTTTTCTCCGACTTCGTGGATCCGTTCCTCGGCCCGATGGTAAGCCCCCGAGAGGCGGCCGGTCATCTCTTGCCACTTCTGGCTCCCTTTCGCCCCCATTTGGCTACCGTGAACTTCCCATTTTCCTTCCGTCTGGGCTCGCTGCCCTGCGGCACCGATCATCAGCCACGTCAGGCCGATGCCGAACAGCGTGGTCGGGATCGGATTGTCTCGCACCGTTCGAGCCAGGTTAGTTGCGTATTCACTTGGGCCGCCGCTGAGGTAATGGATTGCCCGGTCCACCATGTCGCCCGTGGAAAAGCGGCGTTCAATGGCACTGAGGGTACTATCCATCTCTGCCCGGATCTGGGCGATCTCCTGCTCCAGTTCGGCGGTGCTCTTTTCACTGAGCGGTTGGGTTTCGAGCCGTGGCCCGGCCGTGCCGGCGTATTCCTCAGGAGTTTCGATGAATTCTTCGTCCCGTGGCGTCATCTCAGGTGCTCCTTGGCAAGTTCCCTATCTTTTCGCAGGGATTCCCTGGTGCGGTGAGGCGCAAGATTACTCGCTTTGAGGTTGTTGCGACCCTTGGCCAGCAAGCCCATGCCGATCAGGGCGACCGCCAGACCCACGAGCAGTGCCGCCAGCCAGGGGGCCAGGGCGTTGGAGAGGGCGAGAACGGCGGATGCGAGAAGAACCAGCAGGCCGGCAAAGGCGACCATGGCCCCAAAAACCAGAGAACCGACGCCGGTTCCAGCCTTGGAAATCTTCTCGGAAATTTCCGCCCGCGCCAAGGCCATCTCGTGCCGCAGCAAGGCAGTCATCTCCCGGGTAAGTTCGGTGAACAGCCCTGGTAAGGGGCGCTCTTCTCTTATATCTTTCATCTCTTCCTCCCTATGTGAAACGAGGGCGCGCAGCCTGCTAGTGGAAGATGGTCTCCTCCTGGCTGCTGAACGGCTCGTGCTTCTCTGGTTGACTTGCTTCGACCCCTGTTTTTGCCAGGCGGGCGAGCAGTACTCCCGCCACTACCGTCCCGGCAATCCAGATCGCCGGCTGACGGCGGGCAAAGTCCCGTATTTCGGCAAACAGGGCATCGGGATCGCGACTATTGAGGGTTTTGGAGAAATCCTCCAGCCCATCCGCTGCCAAGTCGAGATAATGGGCGGTGTTGGGGTGAGCCTGCTCCTTCAGCTGCCGAGCCGAAGCATGCAGGGCAACCGCCACGTCACTGAGCATTCGAGTGGTCTTCCCTTTTTGCTCGGTCAGTATCTCCCGCCCCTTTTCTCTCCCCACTTGCCTCGCTTCCTGGGCCACGCGGGATGCTCCACTGGGCCGGGCCGATTCTGCGCCGGTCGTTTGCCCAGGGACGTTTGATCCGCGTCCAGGTTCCAAGGTGACATCGGTCACGTCGTATTCCTGATTCATGTTTATCTCCCATTTGGCGGGGAACAGCCCCCGTAATTCATGTCTTAAGATGAAGAAATCCTTCGCTACACCAAATGGTTATCACTCTTTGGCGGCAAGTCAAGACAGTGCGGATGAGCCGGTGGGAGGGCGGCGGTATGACCTGCCGCCAGGGAAAAACAGCAAAGAGGGGTGGGCAAACTGAATTTTATCGGGCAGGACCGGGTCTTGACGGTTCGCGTTCCGGCGGTACCTGCAGGTAGGCCGCCCCTTTGTCCCAGGGGTGCTCCAGCCCGCAGTGAGGGCAGTGTACAGGGTAGGTCTCGAAATCGGCCACCAGAAAGACCTCGGCCGGCAAGGCCACCCCCGTCGACACGTCTTTCCCGGTGACTGGGCAACGGATCAGAATTTC
Organism: Desulfuromonadales bacterium; assembly: GCA_014860175.1. Taxonomy (GTDB): domain Bacteria; phylum Desulfobacterota; class Desulfuromonadia; order Desulfuromonadales; family JACZKF01; genus JACZKF01. The sequence continues at coordinate 4,871 of JACZKF010000248.1, forward strand.
GGGCATCACGTCCTCCTGCGGGTGGAAAAGAGGTAGAGGGCTTGAGGCTAACAGCTTGCCTCACCAGCATAGCGAAAAACGTACTGGTTGCCAGGGCGGTTGGCGGGAAAAAGGTTTCATTGGCTTGACAACGGGTCGGAACAGATTAAAAGATCATAATTGAAGGTGGATACGGGTTGCCAAGGAGGGTTGAGATGAGAGTGATAACGACCTGGACGCTGCTGCTGGCCATTGTTTTTCTATTGCCCGAAATCGTCCGAGCCGATGACGGGGCGAGTGGGCTGCTGGTCTCCCCCCTTTCCCTCGATTTCGGCCCGGTGGTGCTGGGGGAGACCACTACTCAGGTGGTCAGAATTTCCAATTCAGGACCGAAGAAGGCCGATCTCGACGATCTGGAGCTCCGCTTTTCTCGCGACCTCCGATACTTTTCGGCCGACGACGGCTGTCCAGAGGAGTTGAAAAACGGTGCCGGCTGCGAGATTGCGGTCAGCTTCACCCCCCTGACTACCGGTGAGCAGGCGGGGGAGTTGCGTATCGACCTGGATGACGATCTCCTCGCCCGTATCTCTCTGGCGGCCAGCGCCGTCCGAGCCGCCGAGCCGCCGGTCACGGAGCCGCCGGTCACCAAGCCACTGAGCCCCTCAGAACCGCCGACCACCGATCCTCCGTCAGCTGGAGAACCGGTCGTGATGGGGAAAATCGTGATTCTCGATACCTTCTATCCTCCCGACATCGGTGACGTCGATTTTGGCGACGTGCCGGTCGGACTGGCCAAGCGCCGGCTGGTCAAGGTGCGCAACGAAGGTCCTGGAGAGCTGGTCCTCGGAATCATCGAGCCAGGGATCTTGGGCGAGGTCTTTGAGCTGCGCGGTCTGGCGGAGAACCGCAACCACTGCTCGGAAAAGGTTTTGCGCCGCAACCAGGAGTGCACGGTGATGGTCGCCTTTCGCCCCGAGGCCGAAGGGGAGCACTATGCGGCGTCACTGTCTATCCCTTACGCCGATGCCGGACAAATTGCATTCGAGTCGGCCCGGGTGGAGCTGCGCGGCAGCGGTGGCGCGGCGACGGACGCCTTCCCGGCTCCGGTGCTGATTCATCCCGAGCCCGATCAGCCGCACCTGAAAAGCTCGGTCCGGTTCCGCTGGTACAATTGCCGTGACGCCACTGGCCAAGAGGCCGCTTACCGTCTGTATTGCAGTCTCGATCCGGCCTTCGATCAGACGCTGCCGAAGCGGGTCGGCACCGTGGTCCTGAGCGCCCTGGGGACCGGTTCGTTGCTGGCGACTGGACTGCTGCTCCCGGCTCGTCGGCGCCGTGGCTATCTGCTCGCCTCGGTTTTGCTGCTGACGGCGGCGCTCCTGGCCTGCAGCGACGATGTCGAAGATAGTTCGACCGGCTCGGTCAGCGCCCTGGAAGGGGGGGAGACCTATCACTGGAAAGTGGTTGCCGAGTACGACGACGGCCTGGAAGCGCAAAGTGAGGTGCGCACTTTTTCGACCCGCTGATCGCCACGACGCCTGGGGCCCGGCCCCTTTTTCCGTCCTGGGAGTGAGCCAGTTGCCTCTGGAGAAATACCGGCGCAAACGAGATTTCAGCCGCACGCCGGAGCCGGCCGGAGTCGATGCCGACACGACTTCCGGCCGACGGTACCTGATCCAGAAGCATGCCGCCCGGGCTCTGCACTACGATCTGCGGCTGGAACTCGGCGGGGTGCTCAAGAGCTGGGCGGTTCCCAAG
>JACZKF010000023.1 GCA_014860175.1 Desulfuromonadales bacterium
TGGTGGCCCGTTACGGGGGGGAGGAATTTGCCCTGCTGCTCCCGGAGGCCAACCGCCAGCAGGCCTTCAAAATCGCCGAGCGGATCCGCGCCGCCATCGAACAGACCCATTTCCCCAGCCAGGAACTGCTCGACAGCGGCAACCTGACCGTCAGCGGCGGCCTGGCCATCTACCCGCAAGACGCCCAGACCACGGACGGGCTGATCGGCCGGGCCGATGCCGAGCTTTACCTGGCCAAGGCCCGCCGCAACACCATCTACCCGACCCACAAGGAACGCCGTCGCTCCTGCCGCCGCCGTGTGCGCTCCATCATCGAGATCTCCATCGATCAGGGGAAGTCTTTTCAGCCCGGCCTCTCCGCCGATGCCAGCCGCCTCGGTCTGACCATCGGCACTGCCATCCCCCTTGAGCCCGGCAGCCTGGTCCGGCTACGGCTCTCCCCCCCCTTCTGGCCGAAGAAGCAGCAGCTGCTGGCCATCGTCCGGCACGTGCGGCGAGAACCAAAATCGGGGATCATCTACGCCGGCATGGAGTTCGACGGCTCGGCGGAAGAACTCGACCATCTGCGCCGAGACGATTCAACCAGCGACTTCTCTTTCAGCTTCCCGGCGCTGCCACCTCTTTAGCCGCAGGCACTCAAAGCCGACCCGTCCTAGGCGGCCCCCTCGCGGCGAACCGGCGGCGCCGCCGGCTGACGAAACAGGTTCTCCAGACTCTCAAAGACGCGCCCGCCTGCCTCGACCTGCTGCCGCATCGCCTCCAGGCGCCGGCAGACCTCCGCCTCGGCCAGGGTCCGCAGCGCCTTCTCCTCCTGCTCGAGGGGTTGCCGCTGACTGACGGTCTGCTCCTCCAGGTCAGTCTGCCGACGGCGTTGCAGGTAGGCGCGCAGTCGGTGAAAGTGCTCCTCGCCGAAATGGAAAACCTCCGGCACCAGAGCTGAAAAGCTCCCCACCCCGCGAATGTCGCGCCCGGCCATCCGATAGGCCTGCAGAATTTCCGGCTCCAGGTCGAAGTAGTTCTGCATCGGCATATACATGCGGGAGAGGTGCTGCAGCACCTTTTCCGTCTTTTTCCGGTGCCCGCCGATGATCACCGAAGCGCCCACCTCTCCTCGCCGCGCCCCCTTGGTCCAGGGAGCCCCGGTCACCCCGAAGTCGTTGAGCACCGGCAGACAAAGGAGCACCGACAGGGTGTTGATGGCCAGGGCGAAGCCGGCGGAGGGGCCGCCGACATTGTAGGAGGCGGAGAGGAGTTGGTGATGCAGGGAGTACCCCTCGAGAAACTCCCCCAGGGTGCGCGAGACGTTGAACTGCGGGGAGAGATCCTGCAGATAGTTCTCCACCAGGGTTAGCGCCTCCCGGGCACTCTGGTTGGTCATCTGCACCGCCAGATCGAGCTCGGCGGCCCCGGGGGCGGTGGAAGAGACGGCGCCGGTGACCACGATTTTTTCGGGGAAGACGCGGTAGACCAGGGAAGAGGCGATCGGCAGCAGAACGCCGCTGGTGTCGTTGGCCCCCACCCCGACGACAAACCCGACCTGCGGCTCATGGGAGAGCTCGGTTTCGAGAAACTGGTCGAGTTGCTGCTTCCCCCGCCGGGTCGGGCTGGCCGCCAGCTGCTGGCGGGCGCTTTGCAGATGCCAGCGGGTCACCGGATAACTCCCTGCCACCTGCAGTTGCCGCAGCCGTTCGGCCGCCTCATCAAGGACGGCGAGCAGCGCCTCCTCCCCCAGCCGCGCCCGCAGGGCCAGCGAGTTGTCGCCTGCCAGCCCCTCCAGCAGCCCCACCAGGATCTTGTAGTTGAAACGGACGAAGCGCCCCCGTTCTTCGGCCGAACCCTTCACCGCTGCCATCATTTTTCCCAGCACCTCCATCTCGGTGGTGCGCAAACTGCGCACCTTCTCGGCGAAGGAGGTAAAATCGGCCGGCGTTTCGCACAGGCTGCGGGCCATGCGCACCATCTCGTCGTAGGTCAGGGTTGCCCCCAGGGGGATCCCCGCCAGCTCCTTGCGCATGATCCGCAGCGCATCTTCGTCCCGCATGTGCCCCATGACATTGAGTACTTTAAGCCGCTTGGAGCGGATCAGTGCCGGGTCGAGAATGTCGAGGCGGTTGGTGGTGAGGACGGTGAAGACCCGCGAGAGGGGGGACTCGCCATCGATGATGGAGAGAAACTTGTTGGTGACCTTGTCGTACGGATTCCCCCCCTGGGAGGAACGGCGGGGGGCCACCGAATCCCCCTCGTCGAAGAAGACCATGCTGGGGGAGAGCATCTTGGCGATGTCGTAGACTTTTTCAAGATTCTCCACCATCCCCTCCAGCGGATTGGCCGGATCGGCGAGATCGTGCAGGTTGACCACCAGATCGGATACTTCCCGATTGTCCCCGAGCCAGGCCCGGACCATGAAGGTTTTCCCCGAGCCGGGAGGGCCGGCCAGGACCACCCCCTTTTCTTCACTGACGTTGTAGAAGAGGGCATTGTTGGCCATCTCGGAGAACTCGTTCTTGATGCCGCCGATGTAATCCTCCCAGCGGATCTTCCGGTCCATCTGCCCCACCAGCTTGTTGTAGAGCGAGCCGTAGACGTTGCGGGCGACCGCCTTGAGGGCATCGCGCACCAGAAAAGTGTCATCGAGATATTCGGCGCGAAAATCCCCCTTGAGGCTGATCAGCGAATCGATCAGGCGCCGCACATAGGCCGGGGTGATGCGCAGGCTGCGCTCGCGGAAAATCGGGTAAAGCCGGGTGACGGTCTGGTCGGAGACCTCCAGCGACACTCCGGCGCCGGCCTGATCCGTGATCAGATTGTTGCGCCGCAGCTCCATTCGCACCACCTCCCGCAGATTTTCCGGCTTCTCCCACGATTCGCCGATGTCGATCACCAACCCCCGTTCGACAAAGCGGCGATAGACCGCCGGATCGATCGCCTCCGGCTGGTCGGTGGTGGCGATCAGCAGGCAGTCGCGGCGACCGGTGGCGATTTCGTCGAGGATGATGTTGGCGGCATCGATGAGAGTATTTTGCTGCCCCTTGACGGTGCTCATCTGGTCGGCCCGGGCGAAGGCCGAGTGGGCCTCCTCGAGGTGGCGAATGCAGATCTTGCGCGGGTCTCCCATCGCCTTGCGCAGATAGTTACCCGGCTCCCCGGCCCAGGCGGTCTGGTAGTCGTTGGGAGTGATCATGGCGAAATCGACCAGCACCCCTTCTTCTTCCAGGCTGGAGAGAGCCTGGGCGACCCGCTCGCGAAAGAGGTATTTGACGATCGGCAGGCGGGAGAAAAAGCGCAGGCGCTCCGCCTTGCGCCGCCGTTCGATACGCACCGCCAACTCCGGATCGACATCCTCCAGGCTGCGCCAGAACGGCTCCTGGGCCAGGACCTCGCGCCGCTGTTCCTGCAGATCGATGACCGGCCGCACTTCGCCGCCGAACACCGCCTCTTCCAGCGCCTGGCGCACGGTGGCGCTCTTGCCGCTGCCGCTGCTGCCGATCACCAGCACCAGCGGCGCCCGCGGCACCGCTGGATCCTCGGTGTACTCCTTGAGGATATGGGCCTGATAGAGCTTGCGGAACAGCTCGAGGAAAGCGGCCGGGACGAAGACGTCGGCCGTCTTTTTCTCCAACAGATAGCGCAGGTAGTGGTAGTCGTGCCAGCTCAGCTCCCGGTCGAGGATTTTGTTCCAGGTCGCGGAGGCGTTGCGCGACCCGCTCACCTCGATGCGCCGGCGCCAGTCGCTGAGCAGTTCGGGTTTGCGCAGAAACTGGAAGCGGCGGTGGTCGCGCTTGAACAGTCCGCGCAGCCAGCCGGTAAGGTAATCGAACAGTCCGCGCCGGGGGTCCCACTGCTGCAGCCGGCGCAGGACAAAAAGCCGCGTCTCGAAGCTCCAGGCGGCGACCAGCTGATCAATCTGCCTGATTCGCTTCTCGGACAGTCGGACGTAGATGGGGCTTCTGCTCTTGCGTGGCCGGGCCATGGCTGGCGGACGCATCCTTTCTGGCCACCGTCGGCGCCGCTGCAGGCAGGACGACGGACGGGGATCCATTGGCGGTGTTGTTCAGGACGAAGGTATTTTGTCCGGTCTGGTTCTTTTCGTAGGCGGTAGCCCACTTTTGCTGGTTGAGAAACTCGAACAGATGGCGGTCGCTGTCCGGCCCCAGAGCCAGGGCCTGGCGAAAATCGCGGATCGCATCGCTATAGGCGGCATAAAGCTTGCGGGTACGGCTCGCTTCCAGGTCGGCGGCATAGTTTTCGGCCTCGGCGATCAGCTCCCGGCGTTTTTTCTCTTCGCTCGCCTCGGCCAGCTTCTCCCCGAAGCGGGTATCGCGCAGCACGAAAGAGACCACCTCGATGCCGTACTTTTCCTCGAGGATGGGACCGGCGACATTGATCGGACGCTTCTTCAAGTCGCCAAAGATCTGATCCTTGATCTGCTCGCGACGCGAAATCAGGTCATCGACCGTATGGCTCTGCATCACGTCCTTGACAATCCCGTCGAAGTCGTTTTGCAGCAGGGTCTGCGGCGAGCGGTTCTCGATCCCCCAGCGCTGCAGGTCGACGATCCGGAAGGTGAGCATGGCGCTGGTCCACAACGAAACATTCCCCTGCGACATGATCCGTTCGGCCTCGGCCTTGCCGCCAAGATACATCTCCTGGTTCATCAACGGCACTTCCAGCTCGATCCGGGTGAAAAACGGCAGCCGGGCATGCCAGCCGACATCTTTGATCACCCGCCGGTTGCCCGAGAGATCCTCGAGGATCACCGCGTAATTCTGCCGCACCTTGTAGATGGTGCGGGTGGCGTAGACCAGGGCGATGCCGTAGTAGAGAAACAGGCCGGCCAGCAGGAACAGAAATCCGCGCTTGAAAAAGGTATGGATTCGCGCCCGCTGCAGCAGGCGGAACCTTTGTTCAGCTTCCACAGGCAACCTCCCTCAGTGGTAGAAACATCCCATACTACCAGAGCCGGTGGTTTTCGCTCCGGTTTCCATTCCCCGGCCGTCAGTTTCAAGTATGAAGGTTCTCTGATCATTGTCAAACGGTGTTTTATTGGAATGCTGCAATTGATCACCCGGCAGCTCTGTGCTAAGGTTGGGGCCGATTTGGCCACGGAGGAGCGCATGCCCAGCACCGTTCATTTCGCCGACCTGCGGGCCGGCCATCGGGAAAACCTGTTTGCCAAGCTGCTGCGGCTGCTCGACGCCGCCGGCCTCGACCAGAGCGTCGGCCGCGGCGACCTGACGGCCATCAAAGTTCATTTCGGTGAAAAGGGGGGGCATGCCTACATCCGGCCGACTTTCCTGCGCCGCATTGTCGACCGGGTCAAGGAGCTTGGTGGCTTCCCGTTTCTCACCGACTCCTGCACCCTCTATCCGGGTGAGCGCAAGGAGGCGGTCTCGGCCCTCGCCTGCGCCATCGAAAACGGCTTCGCCTACGCCGTCGTCGGGGCGCCGCTGATCATGTGCGACGGCCTGCGCGGCCACGCCGCCCGCCGGATCGCCGTGCAGGGGGACGTTCTGGCCGAGGTGGAGATCGCCGAGGCGATTCTGGAGGCCGATGCGCTGATTGCCGTCTCCCATTTCAAGTGCCACGAACTGACCGGCTTCGGTGGCGCCATCAAGAATCTCGGAATGGGGTGCTCCAGCCGCACCGGCAAACTCGAGCAACATTCCACCGTCGCCCCCCAGGTGGCGGAAACCTACTGTACCGCCTGCGCCCTCTGCCTGAAGGCCTGCGTCCACGACGCCATCTCCTTCATCGAAGGCAAGGCCCGCATCGACGCCGAGCGCTGCGCCGGCTGCGGCCGCTGCATCACTGCCTGTGGCGAGAAAGCGATCAAGATCCAGTGGAACGAAGAGGTGCCGCTGGTGATGAAGAAAATGGCCGAATACGCCAAGGGGGCTCTGCACGGCAAACAGGGGAAGGTGCTGTTCGTCAACTTCATCACCCAGGTCTCCCCCGCCTGCGACTGTTACGGCCACTCCGATGCGCCGATCGTCCCCGATCAGGGGATTCTCGCGTCCACCGACCCGGTGGCTCTCGATCAGGCCTGCGCCGATCTGGTCAATCAGGCCCGCGGACTCCCCGACACCGCCCTCACCTGCGGCCATGCACCGGGGGAGGACAAGTTTCGCGGCGTCTACCCGCAGATCGACTGGACCATCCAGCTGGCCCACGCCGAAAAGCTGGGGCTGGGGAGCCGGGACTACCGACTGGTGCGGCTGGAGCCGGCCGGCAGCGGGTGGTAAACGCTTCGCCCTGAAATGGAAAACGGCCTGCATTGCAGGCCGTTTGAAGACGCTTGTGTGAATGCGGTACGGCGGTTCTCCTCCCGCGGCCAACCGTTCCCTTCCCCCTCTTTCACCGCCGATCGCCGAATCGGATTTTCATCCCGGCCCAAACACGCTATCATGCCGACGGTCAGGGAGGCAAAGATGAAACGGGTTCTGCTCATCGATGACGATGTCGCTTTTCTCAAGCTGCTGGAGCAGTACGTCGGCGAGCGTTTCCCCCGCCTGCAGCTGACCACCTGCACCGACCCGGTGCGGGGGCTGGCGGCCATCACCGCCGACCTCGACCTGCTGCTGATCGACCTGGAAATGCCGGGGATGGATGGCGGCAAGGTCCTCGCGTTCGCCGCCCAGAAGGGGCTCAGCCGCAGCCGCATCATCATCCTCTCCGGCCGCGAGGCCGACTACCTGCACCGGCTGTTTCCCATGGGAAGCTGCCTGGCCGTCCTCAACAAATATGAAGCCAAGCAGCGCTCGGTGCTGGAGATGATCTTCAGCTCACTACAGCGAAAAGGGGAGCAGGAGCAGGAGCACAGCCTGACCTGACCGTCTCTACTCACCTTCCCCCGACTTGATCCCCTCCAGCTCTTCCCACCGCCCGTAGAGAGTTGCCAGCTCCTGCTCGATCGCCGGCAGCCGGGCCGTCAGCCTGGCGACCTCCGGGCCGCCGTGACGGTAGAGTTCCGGGTCGGCCAGAGTGGCATGCAGACGCGCCTCCTCTTCTTCCAGGGCAACGATCCGCGGCGGCAGCTCCGCCAGTTCGCGCTC
>JACZKF010000249.1 GCA_014860175.1 Desulfuromonadales bacterium
GTATTCTCCCGCATGGCTGCCTCCACGCTCGGCGCCTGGGTCACCACCCCGACCGACAGCCGCATCTGGTCAGCCGGCACCTGCAGCAGCGCCTGGCCGGAGACCGACATCTGGGGGATGGGCGGCACCTCCTGGGCGGAAACGGCCGAAGAGCAGAACAGAGCGCCAGCACTCAGCAGACCGAATAAAAAAACAGCACTTCTCATCATTGTCGCTCCTGTGGCAAATGCGGTAAAGAAGGTGAGGACCGGTTTTGGCTAGCGCCAGAACACGGCCAGCCAGACCGTCGGCCCATGTTGGCTGGTCTCGCGTACCCGATGCCGCACCCCGGCCGGAAGATGCAGGGAGTCGCCCGTGCGCAGTTCCACCAGGGTTCCATCCGGGTACTCGATCACCCCTCGCCCCTGCAGCACCAGCACCCATTCGTTTTCTTGCTGCTCGTACCAGAAGCCCGGGGGGGACGCCTGGCCGCTCGAGACGATCCGTTCGATCCGCATCGCGGTGCCCTGGGCCAACGTCAGCACCTGCTCTTGCGGCAGATCGGCGGGGAGGGAAGCCATCAGGTTTACCGGCTCGGTCCGGTCCGTAGTCATGGAAGTGGGGTCATCCCTGATTGAAATTCGCCGGGTCGGGGTGGTCGGACGTCCCCTTCAGCATGGTCGATGGCGAGGCTGAAATCAAGGAGAATTCATCCTTTGCCGGCCCCTTGCCGCGGCTGGAAAATCTCCCGCAGGAATTTGTCTAACTCCTGCCATGACCGGCGGTCGGCCTCCCGGTCGTAGGCGAGGGGGAGGTTGAACTTTTGACCATGGCGGTCGGCCTCCGGGTTGGTGAAGCTATGCTTGACCCCCTGGTAGTTGACAAAGTGGTAGGTGATGCCGGCCTCGGCCATCTCCTGGTTGAAGGCGGCGATCTGTTCCGGGGTCACGAAGGGATCGGCGGCGCCGTTCAGGACCAGCAGCTGCGCCTTGATGTCGCCGGCTTTGGCCGGTCGGTCGGTGCCGAGCGACCCGTGAAAACTCGCGACGCCGGCAAGTTCGGCTCCCCGGCGGGCCATCTCCAATACCACCCCCCCGCCAAAGCAGTAGCCGATGGCGGCAATCTTCCCACCGTCGACGCTCGGATGCTGGCGGAGCAGTTTCAACCCGGCCTCGAAACGCTCCGTGGCCAACGGTAGATTCTGCCGCAGCTGACCCGACATCTGCTTCGCGTCATCGGGGTGGCTCGCTTTGCGTCCGCCGCCGTACATGTCGACCGCCAGGGCGGTATACCCCATCTCGGCCAGCATCCGGGCCCGCTGACGAGCGTAGTCGTCATGCCCCCACCACTCGTGGACCACCAGCACTCCAGGGCGTTTCCCTTTGACTGCGTCGTCATGGACCAGATACCCCCTCATCTCGGTCTCTCCGGCCCGGTACGTGACCTCTTCCCCCTGGACCCTGGCCAGGGCGGGGGCGGCAAAGACCAGCAGCGCCGCCGCCAGCAGTACGGTTCTCATGGTGTTCCCCCTTTTCGCAGCTGTTTTGTTTCAGTATATTGCGCGGCAGTGAGATCGCCACCCCGCAAGGGTTAATCTTGACGATTTTAGTTGACAATCGCCCGGTCTCTGGTTTAAAAACGAAAACCATATTCAATATCGAACCAAGGAGTGATCTTATGACGACCAAAGTTGCAGCCGCCGCCGCCACCGTCCTTCTGTTCGCTTGCACCGCTCTCGTCCAGGCCGCCGAGGTGACCTACCGCAACGACATCCAACCGATTTTCCAGGCACGCTGCGCCGCCTGTCACGGCAGCGACGCCCCCGAGTATCCGGCCTTCAAGGAGGCGAAAGACCAGTGGCTGGCCAAGGAGACTGGCCCCCGGATGGATACGTACACCCACCTGATCTCCTACACCGCCTGGCCCGACACCGGGGCCCTGATGCGCCGCCTCGATGCCGGCAAGCCGGGGAACATGTACCAGTACCTGGGGGATGATGAAGCCGAGCGGCAGAAGAATCTCGCCCTGTTCAAGGCCTGGGTTGGCAACTGGTCGCTCAAGCGGTGGGCGGAGATCAGCAAGGAGGAGATCGAGGGGATCAAGGTGCGGTATTGATCGTTTGAACAGGGAGAAACAGAATCGGGAAGGGGCGGGTGACCGCCCCCCTGTCACCCCTGCTTCAGATGCGAAGAGAGCAGAAGGTCGAGGCGTTTTTCGTCTTCCAGAGAGAGGGCCGAAAGGGGAACGAAGAAGAAGGCTTTCTTCTCCATGTAGAGGAGATATCCGGGCCCAGCTTTGCGATAGCCGGTGAAGTTTTTCCATGTCTGCAGATAGCCGGTATTTCCGCTGCGCACAGAGATCCCCTCGGCCGTCATCACGACGGTAATCTCCTTCTCGAAAAAAGGGTGCTTTCTGGCGGTGGCCATCGATTTGAGAAGGAATATCGGGCGGGAGAGGACGGCGTAAAACCCGGTCAGCAGCAGTAATGCCGCTACTGCCTTGCTGTCGTAGAGTCCGCCGAGGCCGAGGGCGCCGATGATGATGCAGAGGGCGCCCCAGAGATAGCGGGTCTTAAGGGAGGGATCGGCGGCGTAGTGGGCCTCGTAGAACCGGCGCCAGAGCTCTTCGGTCAGGACGTAGGTAAGCGTTACAGGATTTTCGTGCATCCTCACGGTCCCATCCCCCCCCGGTGCATGCCTTTACCCCAGGATGGTTTTCAAGTGTAGCGTATAGGGTTGCGTGCGGTAGCTGCAATAGACCACCTTCCCGGCATAGTCGAGCAGCCCCCGCAGCCGGTCGCGGTTGACCGGGTTTTCCACCTTCTGCAGCGCCTCTTCGACCTCGAACCAGCCGGCTTCCGGGCACTCGGCACAACCCCGCGGCTCACCGGCCAGATGGCGGGCGAGAAAGGTGAAAATCAGCGCCGACGGCGGCGACACCTTCGAGTGGACGGCGGCCAGCGGCCCCAGTTCGATGGTGACCCCGGTCTCTTCCAGCACCTCCCGGTGCGCCGCCGCCACCAGCTCCTCCCCCTCCTCCAGCCGCCCCTGGGGGATCTCCCAGCCGCGCCGGTGGTGGCGGATCAGCAGAACCTGTCCCCCTTCGTTGCGCACCAGGCAGCCGACGACGACCGTGTGGCGGGGTTCCTGCGACATTTCCCCTCCTCGTTGCCGGCCGGTCAGAACGCCAGCCGGATGCCAAGGATGAGCAGGGCCAGCCCGCCACCGAAGGTGACGATGGTAAACGGGCTGGTCAGCTCTTTTTTCCGGCGGACGACGCCGACTACCGAGGCGAGCAGGGCCACGGCGCCGATCAGGATCAGATTCAGCCCCAGCATCAGGGAGAAGATCTGTTTCATTGGGCTGCCGGCCGGTGGCTTTGGCCATGGATGGATGGTATCAGGCGCATTCCGAGTAGCCGCAGGCGTGGCAGACGCAGCATCCCCCTTCGTGTTCCACCGGGCCGCCGCACTCGGGGCAGGCGCCGCCATTTTGGGTATGGGCGGCGGCAGGATTCTCCTCCAGGCGATCGCGCATGTGCATCTGGATCGCTTTGGCCACCGCGTCGGCGCAGGAGGTGACACGGTTGGCGCCGAAACCGCTCGGCTTGTGGCAGGTGATGCCGATCAGCTGCTTGACCGCCTGGCGGGCCTGGACGCCGCTGCGCCAGGCGAGGGAAACCAGGCGACCGATCGCCTCGCACTGGCTGGCGGCGCAGCCGCCGGCCTTCCCCATGGTGGTGAACAGTTCGAACAGCCCCTGATTGTCTTCGTTGATCGTCACGTAAAGGGGGCCGCAGCCGGTCTCCATCTGATAGGTGGAGCCGCGCAGGGCCCGCGGCCGCTCCCGTTTGCGCCCGGCTTTCTGCGACTCCACCGGTACGCTATCCTCCGGCCGCGACTCCGTTTTTCCTTTCGCCACCGACAGCACCTGCAGGTCGCGGGAGCCGTCACGGTAGATGGTCACCCCTTTGCACCCCTGCTGCCAGGCCATCCGGTAGACCGTGGCGACCTCGTCACGGGTGGCATCCTGGGGGAAGTTGACGGTCTTGGAGACGGCGTTATCCGTATGCTTCTGAAACGCCGCCTGCATCCGCACGTGATCTTCCGGGGAGATGTCATGGGCGGTGACGAAGATCCGCCGCAGATCTTCGGGGATTTCCGGCAAGTCCTGGATGGTGCCGTGCTCGGCGATCCGCTTCATCAGCTCCGGGGAGTAGAAGCCGCGCTCGCGGGCGATCTTCTCGAACAACGGATGGACTTCGAGCAGGATGTCGTTGTCGAGTACCTGGCGGACGAAGGAGATCGCGAACAGCGGCTCGACGCCGCTGGACGCCGAGGCAATGATGGAGATGGTGCCGGTCGGGGCGATGGTGGTGCAGGTGGCATTGCGCAGCGGCTCTTCGCCGCGCTGGGCGTAGGTGCTGCCGGCAAAATTGGCAAAGGGGCCGCGCATCGCCGCCAGCTCCCGCGAGGCCTGACGGGCCTCGGCGGTGATGAAGCGCATCAGCTCCTCGCCCAGGGCCACCGCCTCGGGATCGCTGTAAGGAAGGCCCAGCATGATCAGCATGTCGGCCCACCCCATCACTCCGAGGCCGATCTTGCGATTGGCCCGGGTCATCTCGGCGATCTGCGCCAGCGGGTAAGTGTTGGCCTCGATCACGTTATCGAGAAAGCGCACCGCCAGGCGTACCGTGCGGGCGAGTTTCGGCCAGTCGACCTGGCCGTCGGCCGTCACCATCTTCCCCAGGTGGATGGAGCCGAGGTTGCACGACTCGTAGGGGAGAAGCGGCTGCTCGCCACAGGGGTTGGTCGCCTCGATCTGGCCGACCTGCGGGGTCGGGTTGTCCCGGTTGAGCCGGTCGAGGAAGATGATCCCCGGTTCGCCGTTGGTCCAGGCCATCTCGACGATATGTTCGAACACCTTGCGGGCCGGCATCCGTTTGGCCACTTGGCCGGAGCGCGGGTTGATGATGTCGTACTCGCTATCGGCCTCGACCGCCTCCATGAACGCCTCGGTTAGGCCGACGGAGAGGTTGAAATTGGTCAGGACCGTCTGGTCCCGCTTGGCCATGATGAAATCCATGATGTCCGGGTGATCGACCCGCAAAATCCCCATGTTGGCGCCGCGCCGGGTCCCCCCCTGCTTGATCGTCTCGGTGGCGGCGTCGAAGACTTTCATGAAGGACAGCGGCCCGGAGGAGACGCCGCTGGTGGAGCGCACCGTGTCGTTGGCCGGGCGTACCTGGGAGAAGGAGAAGCCGGTGCCGCCGCCGCTTTTGTGGATCAGGGCGGTATTTTTGATCGCCTCGAAAATGCTCTCCATCGAATCGCCGACCGGCAGGACGAAGCAGGCCGACAGCTGCCCGAGTTCGCGCCCGGCGTTCATCAGGGTCGGAGAGTTGGGGAGAAACTCCAGGGAGCTCATCAGGCGGTAGAATTCGTCGGCCAGTTCGGCGGCCTCGCTGCCGGTGCCGAAGCTCTCTTCGGCGGCGGCGAGGGTCTCGGCAACGCGGCGGAACATGTCGGTCGGCGTCTCCAGCGGGCGGCCTTCGGCATCACGCTTCAGGTAGCGACGTTCGAGGACGATGACCGCATTGGCGGAAAGGGCAGGGGTGGTGCTCTGGTCCATCTTCATGGTCATAAATATCCTTGCTAAAATTCAATATGATGTGTATCAGAGCATTTAAACCACAACATTTAGGGGTCTGTCAAGGAGGAACTGGGCTGCTGAAACCCCCTGGGGAGTACCCTGTCGCAGGCGCGCCGCTGGTAGAATTAAGTTGCCAAGAACCAGGAGCGGGTGCTACTTTTGGGCACTTTTTCCGCTATCCCGGAGTGATGCTGCTACCCTGATGTCCATCTATCTCGACAACGCCGCCACCTCCTTTCCCAAACCGGAAGCGGTCTACATCGCCGCCGAGCGAGCCCTGCGCGAAACCGGCGCCAACCCTGGCCGGGGGGGGCATCAGCCGGCGCTGGCGGCCGCCCGCCTGATTTTCGAGAGCCGCGAAGCGGTCGCCCGGCTGTTCGACATCGGCGACGCCGCCCGCATCGCCTTTACCGCCAGTGCCACGGAAGCTCTCAATACCGCCCTGTTCGGCGTGCTGCGCCCTGGCGACCGGGTGGTCACCTCGAGCATGGAACACAATGCGGTGACCCGCCCGCTGCGGGCGCTGCAGGAGCGCGGCGTCGAGGTGGTCAAGGTGGCCGCCGATGGCCGCGGGCTGCTCGATCCGGAAGCGCTGCGCCGGGCCTGTCGCGCCGCACCGACCCGGCTGGTGGTTCTGAGCCACTGCTCCAACGTCACCGGCAGCCGGCAGCCGATCGAAGAGATCGCCCCCTGGTGCCGCCGCGAAGGGATTCTCTTCCTTCTCGATGCCGCCCAGAGTGCCGGTCTGATGCCGATTCACCCCGAGGCGCTCGGTATCGACCTGCTGGCTGCCCCTGGTCACAAGGGGCTGCTGGCGCCGCCGGGGACCGGCTTTCTCTACGTGCGTCCGGGGCTGGAGCTTACCCCCCTGATCTATGGCGGTACCGGTGGTAACTCCCAATCGGAGCTCCCCCCGGAAGAGATGCCGGAACGTCTGGAAGCCGGCACCCAGAATACCCCAGGGCTGGCCGGCCTCAAGGCCGCCGCCGAGCTTTTGCTGCAGCACGGCCTGGCTGCCATCCAGGCCCGCGAGAGCGCGTTGCTGGCGCGCCTCCTCAGCGGCCTGGAGCAACTGCCGGGAGTAGAGCTCTACGGATCTCGCGACCCCCGGTCCCATGGTGGGGCGCTCTCCTTCAACCTGGACGGCCGTGACCCCTCCGAGGTCGGCTATCTGCTCGACCACCAGCACGGCATCTTCTGCCGCACCGGGCTGCACTGTGCTCCCGACGCCCACCGCACCATCGGCACCTTCCCCCGCGGGACGGTGCGGGTCAGCCCCGGTTTTTTTACCACCGTCGAGGAGATCGACCTCTTTCTGGCCGCCGTCGCCGAGGTGGCGGCCCACCCCCTGTCCTAGGCCGGCAATCTGCCAACGGTCGCCCTGATAGAGGAGCTATGGAGCCGACATGAAGAAGACCTACATTCTCGACACCAATGTTTTGCTCCACGATCCGCAGGCCATCTTCCGCTTCGAAGACAACGACGTGATCATTCCGATCACGGTCATCGAAGAGATCGACCGGTTCAAGAAAGAGCTGAGTGAAACCGGCCGCAACGCCCGCCATATCTCCCGCATCCTCGATGGCTTTCGCGCTCAGGCGCGGCTGGTCGATGGGGTGCCGCTGGAGAAGGGGGGGACGCTGAAAGTCGAACTCTACACCGAGGAGGCGATGCGGCGGCTCCCCCCCGAGCTGCGTGCCGACCGCGGCGACAACCGCATCCTGGCCGTCGCCATGGAACTCAAGGACCGTTGCCAAAGCCCGGTGGTCTTCGTTACCAAGGACACCAATCTGCGCATCAAAGCCGATGTCGTCGGCCTGGCCGCCGAGGATTACGAGTCGGACAAGATATCGATCGACGAGCTTTACTCGGGGACGGCCGAACTGGCGGTGGCGGGAGAGGTGGTCGATCGTTTCTACGGCCAGGGGTTTGTCGCCCTGGAAGAAGAGTTCTACCCGAATCAGCTGGTGACTCTGGTCGAGGCGAGCAACCCCTCCCACACCGCCCTCGGCCGTTACCAGGCACGTCAGCGTCGCCTGGTCCCGCTGATCCGGCCGCCAAAAGAGGGGCTCTGGGGGATTCACCCCCGCAACCGGGAGCAGCAGTTCGCCTTCGACCTGCTCCTCAATGACGAGATCCAACTGGTCACCCTGGTCGGCAAGGCCGGCACCGGCAAGACGCTGCTGGCTATCGCCGCCGGTCTGTTCAAGGCGGCCGACGAAGGGGTGTTCAGCCGGCTGCTGGTCTCCCGGCCGATCTTCCCCCTCGGGCGCGATCTCGGTTTTCTCCCCGGCGACGTGGAGGAGAAGCTGGCGCCGTGGATGCAGCCGATCTTCGACAACGTCGAACTGCTCCTGAGCTCGGTCGAGGACCGGGGCAAGCGCAAGCGGGGGTACAAAGAGCTGGTTGACATGGGAATCCTGGAGATCGAGCCGCTCACCTACATTCGCGGGCGCTCCATCCCCAAGCAGTACATGATCGTCGATGAGGCGCAGAATCTCACCCCCCACGAGATCAAGACGATCATCACCCGGGCCGGCGAAGGGACGAAGATCGTTCTGACCGGCGACCCGTATCAGATCGACAACCCGTACGTCGACGCCTCCAGCAATGGCCTGGCCTATGCGGTTGAGAAATTCAAGGGACAGGAACTTACCGGCCACGTCACGCTCTCGCGCGGCGAACGCTCCCCTCTGGCCGAACTGGCGGCCAATCTGCTCTAGCAGGCTGATGAAAAACGCCCATCTGCGGCGTTGTCCTCATCCTTCGTCAACGACGTACCTTACGGTACGCCTTATGTCTCAGGATTTCGTCCGCCTTGCATCTGGGCCTTTTTGATCAGCCTGAGAAGAACGAACTTTTTCAAACCATAGCCCTTTGAAAGTGTGCCCGTATTAGCCTTACCCTTACGCCTCTGAGAGTTTATGCTTGTACTTTGTATCGAATCGTCCTGCGACGAGACCGCCGCGGCGGTAGTCCGGGACGGGCGAATCATCCTCTCCAACGTGGTCGCCTCTCAGGTCGACATCCACTCCCGCTACGGCGGCGTCGTGCCGGAGCTCGCCTCGCGCAAACATGTGGAGGCGATCACCGTGGTGATCGAGGACGCCCTGGCGCAGGCGGCGGTCCCCCTGGGGCAGATCGAGGGGGTGGCCGTCACCCGCGGCCCGGGGTTGGTCGGGGCACTGCTGGTCGGGCTGTCGGCGGCCAAGGCGATCGCCTTTGCCCGAGGGATCCCCCTGGTCGGGGTGCACCACATGGAGGGGCATATCCTTGCCCCCTTGCTGGAGACCGAGATCCCTTTTCCGTTTCTCGCCCTGGCCGTCTCCGGCGGCCATACCCACCTTTACCGGGTCGATGGCATCGGGCGCTACCGGATCCTCGGCCGCACTCTCGACGACGCCGCCGGCGAGGC
>JACZKF010000250.1 GCA_014860175.1 Desulfuromonadales bacterium
GCGGCGGCTGCTGCGGGTGCGGCAGGTGGAAGAATCGTTCGAATCGGCGGGGCTGTGATGGAACCGGTGGAGTACGAACAGCCGCTGAAGATCGACCGCCGCCCCCTGTGGCGGGTCGTGGCCGACCGCACCAGGCGCTACCAGGTCATCGCCGCCTTGGTCCTGGTGACTGCCGGGCTGTTCTGCCTGGAGCCGCCGACGGGGCTCTCCCACGCCGGCTACCACGCCCTGATCCTCTTCGCCGGCTGCGTCATCCTCTGGGTCTCCCACCTCATCCCGCTGGCGGTCACCTCCCTGCTGGCCATGGCAGCCATCCCGCTTCTCGGCATTTTGCCGAGCAAGCAGACCTATGCCCTGTTCGGCAACGAAGCGCTCTTCTTCATTCTCGGCGCTTTCGTCCTTGCCGCCGCCATGACCAGCTCCGGCCTCTCCGCCCGCCTGGCCCGCTCGATGCTCGCCCGCTTCGGGCGCACCCCCGCGAGCCTGGCCTTGACCGTCTTTTTGCTGGCGGCCCTCCTCTCCTTCGTCATGAGCGAACATGCGGTGGCGGCCATGATGTTCACCGTGGTGGTGCAGATCGTGCGCAGCCTCGAGCTCCCCCGCAGCGGCAGCAGCTACCCCAAGCTGCTGTTCATGGCCATCGGCTGGGGGTGCGTGATCGGCGGCATCGCCACCTTCCTCGGCGGCGCCCGGGCGCCGCTGGCGGTCGGCATGCTGCGGGAGGGGACCGGCCTCGACTTCTCCTTCTGGGAGTGGACGGCGGCCGCCCTCCCCATCGTCGCGCCGCTGCTGCTGTTCGGCTTTTTCCTGCTGCGCCGACTCTTCCCCGCCGACCTCGCCTCCGTCGCCCCCGGCCTGCAGTTCCTGCAGCGCCAGCGCCTGGAGATGGGGCGGATGACGATTCAGGAGAAGATCGTAGCGGCGATCATGCTGCTCACCCTGGCCGGATGGATCTTTCTCGGTCGCCAGCTGGGGCTGGCCAACATCGCCATTCTCGCCACCGCCCTCCTCTTCGTCTTCCGGGTCGTCACCTGGCAGGCGATCGAGTCGTACGTCAACTGGGGGGTGATCCTGATGTACGGCGGCTCCATCACCCTGGCCGGCGCCCTGGAGAAGAGCGGCGCCGCCGCCTGGCTGGCCGACCTCGGCCTCTCCGGCTGGAGCGACTCCCCGCTGGCGGTGATCGCCATCCTGTCGCTCCTCTCCCTGGTGCTGACCGAATGCATCAGCAACGCGGCGGTGATCGCCCTGCTGATGCCGATCGGCATCAGCCTGCAGGGGTCGATGGGGCTCGACCCGCGCCTCGCCACCCTGGCCATCGCCCTCCCCGCCGGCCTCGCCTTCTGCCTGCCGATGGGAACCCCGGCCAACGCCATCGTCTTCTCCTCGGGGGTGCTGAAAGTGCGGGAGATGATCGTCCCCGGGCTGCTGATCCAGCTGGCGGCGTGGGGGCTGTTCATGCTGACGGCGCGGTTTGTCTGGCCCTTGTTGGGGATGGGGATGTGAAGGGGCAATTTTGAATTTTGAATTTTGAATTTTGAGTTTTGAATTTTGAGCTAACTGCTACCGGCGAGCGCCAACGAGAACCGAGGGAAAACATGCAGACTGTGGTTCGCAACAGCCTGGAAAACTGGTGGAACAATCACGGTCGTACGGGCTATCGCCCACGAAGAGAGGCCGGTGGCACTGTTCAGAGGGGTGATCGATGAGAGCAACAACGGGAAAGGGTTCCATGCCGAGCGCAGCGTACGCCATTTTCTTGCTTACTTCTTTTGGGGCGTTGCAAAAGAAGTAAGG
>JACZKF010000251.1 GCA_014860175.1 Desulfuromonadales bacterium
GCCCTGTTCGGTGCTATGGGCTGCCTGGCGCGTTACCTGGTTTCAGGCTGGACCCACGAACTCCTGGGTCGGGGCTTCCCATGGGGAACGCTGCTGGTGAATGTGGCCGGCTCCTTTCTGCTCGGCTTGCTGATGGAAGGAAGCCTGCGCAGCACACTGCTGACGGCGGAGTTGCGGATGGGGCTGACCGTCGGTTTTTTTGGCGGTTTTACCACTTTTTCCACCTTTTCCTACGAGACCGTTCGCTTGCTGGAGGAGGGGAGCTTTCTCCACGCCGGCGCCAATGCGCTGCTCAACGTCCTGGTCTGCATCTGTTTTGCCGCTTTTGGTATTCTATTGGCAAGGCAGCTGTAGCGGTACTCTCAATCATGGAAGGGAGCGGTTGTGCGCCGAGGTGATGAGGAACAGATTCTGCTGCGGATTTTTATCGGCGAAGGGGATCGTTGGCATCGTCAGCCCTTGTACGAGGCGCTGGTGGAGATGTTTCGGCGCGAGGGGTTCGCCGGGGCCAGCGTGTTTCGGGGAGTGATGGGCTTCGGGGCTCGCAGCATCACCCATACCGACAAGATCCTGCGACTTTCGGCCGATCTGCCGGTGGTGGTGGAGGTGGTGGAGAGACTGGAGAAAATCGAGATGATTCTCCCCCGCCTTGACGGGATGCTGGCAGGGGGGCTGATGACCATGGAGAAGGTTCGGGTTATCACCTATGCGGGGGAGAAGAACGGTGCCGACCGGTGGCCGAAAGGCAGCGGGGTCGGAGAGGAGACATGATGTTCGATCTGATCAAAAGCCTGCTCAGCGGGGGACCGTCGGCCGACCCCGGGCGTGAGCATGAACGCCTTCAGGTGGCCATGGCGGCTCTGTTATTGGAAATGGCCCATGCCGATGCGCAGTTTCACGAGATGGAAGGGGTGCTGGTGCGCGACCTGCTGCAGCAGAAATTCGAGCTGACGGCGGAGGCGGTCGCCGAGTTGCTGCAATTGGCCCAACAGGAGAGGGAATCGACCCTCGACCTGTTCCATTTTGCCCGGGAGATCAATGCCAGCTTTACCCGGGAGGAGAAACTCGAGGTGATGGAAGGGTTGTGGCGGATCATTTACGCCGACGGGGTGCTCGACAAGTACGAGGACTACCTGGTACGCAAGCTTGCCACCTTGCTGCGGCTCTCCCATCAGGAGATGATTGGGGCCAAGGTGAAGGTTCTTGACCAGCTGCGTCCGAATCGCTGACGTCGCCAGTCCAGCTCAGGCAGCCTCCTCCTGACGAGAAGCCATGCTGTTGTCCAGGTTATGCAAGGCCGTCCCCTCCATGTCGTCCCTCGACAGAAACAACACCGCCATAAAAGTCACTCCGAGCAAAAAACCGATCAGAACCGCTACCGTAATTACCAGCATCTTTTTGTCCTTTCCTTCGAGATTGTCCGATGCATCGCCCCAGGAGGAACGTCCTCGTAGCGTCGAACGACGGCTCGTCTCGTTACAACCTCCCCTTGGTCCGGACCGGGTTCCGGTGTCTCTTCCCGGTTTTCCCCCGCCACCCGGAAGCACGCCCGCTCGGCCTGGATGGACCGACAGCGACGGGTAATCCGCCATAGACCCGCCAGCGACAGCACCGCCAGGAACCAGCCGAGGAGGGCCAAGGCGCCGGCGGCCCGCGCCTGACGGGTGACCATCACCAGAGAAGAGTCCATGTGCCGGTTCTGCTGCTCCAGATCGCGGTAGCGACCGAGTAAGTCGCTGAGGGTGAGAGTCAGGTCGGGATAGGGCAGCAGCTGTCTGCCGGGCGAATGCGCCAGGGGGGCCGGCGGCTCGGCAGTTTCAGCGGATTTGCCGGAGACCGTTGGCGCCGGCGGGGACGGTGAGAGGGGCTGGGCTTGGCGCAAGAGGTTCTGGTGGGACTGGATGGCGGAAATGCGTTGTCTGAGGGCGTGGATCTCCGCCTCATCGGACCCTCCCTCCACCCAGGGAGCAAGGCCGAGCACCAGAGTCAGCAGCAGGCAACCGGTGACTGCTCCCCCCCGGCAAGGGGTGCAACTGGAACTGCCAGCCAAGTGGTCCCACCGATCTTTTTGCATTGCATATTTATACCAATCCCCAGTCAAGTTTCAATAATTTTAATTGAAGTCTGATAATTTTTTCCTAGGGTTTCTCCTCTGCCCTGGGATGGTCGGAACCCTCTTGGGCGCCTTGACAGGCAATTAGGTTGTGTTAATTTTCTTTCGACTCTCACCTTTGCCTTTTCGCCTTCCCCGCCAGGAGTCCCCGATGAATGACAAGCAGCGCAAGATGATTTTCGAACTTTTCACCGGGACGATCATTTCCCAGGAGATCATCATTCAGGCCCTGCATAAAAACGGGCTGATCAAGAAACGCGATATTGTCGACCGGCTCGATTACTTCATCGATTATTTCGAGCGCAAGGGTTCCGAACAGATCGCCGTTCCGATGCGGTATCTGCGGAAAAATCTCGGCAAAGGGTTTCCGGAGACCGGATCGGCACCGCGAATCCCCCCCGGCAATGGCTATCCGAAGTGGTTCCAGGGGGTTATCCATGGCGGGTTGGAGAGCTCGTCTCGTCACCCCGACAGAGAGTAGCTGCTCTCTTTTTGCCTTGCTCTACTCGCGGACGTAGATGTCCATGTCTGTCTCATGAACCATTCCCATGAGGTGGGCGTATTCCGACTCGATCAGTTCGTAGTGGTGGTGGGTCGATTCGGCATTTTTGAGTAATACCTCCTTCGCCTTCGCATCCGGGACTCTGTCGGCCATGGCCCGCAGGGCCGCCTCGAGCCGAAGCTCCTTTTCCATGGCCAGTGCCATGGCCCGCCGCTCATCGAGTTCCTCGACCAATTCCTTTTCCAGGTCGGTCAGCCAGTCGTTGTCGCGCTCCGGGTCGATGGCCATGAAGGCAGCGAAGTCCGGGATGTCGGTGCCGGTGTAGATGTCATGGAACATCCGGGCGTGTTCCGCCTCTTCCGCCGCCAGCAGCTCGAACGTCTTGCGGGCCCGTTCGTTGCGCATGTGGCTGGCCCCCAAACGATAAAAATCGCGGGCGTTCTTTTCGGTCTGGATGGAACGTCTGATCGCTTCCTGAACATCCACATTTTCAAACATGTCGGACTCCTTTCGCTCAGGTGATCGTTAAAGTTAAACCAGATACGGTGGCTGTCAATTCGCCCCTCTGAAACCCCTGGAGGTGCCTGCAAGGGGATTTTT
>JACZKF010000252.1 GCA_014860175.1 Desulfuromonadales bacterium
TACTGGAAGGGGTCCTGCGGCAGGATCTCAACTATATCGACTTTGCCGATGGCGGCAGCGACTATCGGGGTTCCACGGCTCTCGGCGTCGACTTCCATCTGCCGCTGCAGAACTGGCAGCCCTTCCTCGGCGCCCTGGTCGGTTTCGCCTATGGCGACGGCATTCGGGACACCTGGTTCGCCAGCCCGGAGGTCGGTCTCAAGTACTTCGTCAACCCGACCACCTTCATTCAGGGGTTGGTGCAGTATCAGTGGTTCTGGCGCTCAACAAGCGATTTCGACACCAATTTCGACGATGGCCGTTTTGTCTACGGGCTTGGTATCGGTTTCCGTTTCTGAAAAATAGCAGCAGAAGTTATCGGAAATGAGGCTGCCGGGGACGGCAGCCTCTTTTTTTGCCCGGGCGGATCCTGTCAGCCGGTTTTGGCCAGACAACGCAGCACCTCGGCGACGCTCCAGGCCTGGGCGACGCAGCCGCGGGGGGTGAAGGGGGGCTCGGCATCAAAGACTTCGCTGATCGAGCCGATGCACGCCTCTTCGAGATGGGGAAACAGGCTGGTGAGAAAAGTGCGGGCGGTCGCCCGGTCTTCCGGGTGAACCCGCAGCCAGGCGTCGACGAAGGGACCGATCAGCCATCCCCAGACTGTCCCCTGGTGGTAGGCGGCGTCGCGGGCGTGAATGTCACCGAAGTATTTGGCCTTGTAGTCAGGATGGCCGGGCGCCAGGGAGCGCAGGCCGACGGGGGTGAGGAGCTGCTGGTGAACCTCCGACAACACTGCCTGCCAGCGGGCGGGGTCGAGCACCGGATGGCGCAGCGACAGGGAGAAAATCTGATTCGGCCGGCAGGCTGCATCGTCCCCATCTTCACCATCGACCACATCATAGAGGTAATTCCCCTGCGCATACCAGAACCGCCGGTTGAAGCTCTCTTGTACCCTGACCGCCAGCGCCCCCAGGTCATCGGCCGCCGCCGTCTCCTCCTCCTCGCGCAGCCACCCCTCCAGCAGACGCAGGGCGTTGTACCACAAGGCGTTGATCTCGACCGCCTTGCCGCGCCTCGGGGTGACCACCCAATCGCCGACCTTGGCATCCATCCAGGTCAGCTGATATCCCGGCGCCCCTTGTTGCAGCAGTGCATCGTGCCGATCGGCCTGGATACCGAAGCGGGTGCCGTGGCGGTGGCGATAGATGATCTCCTGCAGCGTCGGCAGGATCAGGCGCAGCGTACTGCGGTCGCCGGTCACTTCCAGATAGCGGTCGATGGCGTGAAAGAACCAGAGGGTGGCATCGGCCGTGTGGTACAGCCCCTCGCTTTTCCCCTCGGGGAACATGTTGGGAATCAGCCCGTCACGCACGTAATGGGCAAAGGTACGCAGAACCCAGCCGGCTTCCCGGTGGCGGCCGGTGACCAGGGTCAGCCCTTCGAGGCTGATCATGGTATCCCGCCCCCAGTCGGTGAACCAGTGATAGCCGGCGATCACCGTTCCAACCTGATCGCCGGAGGCATGGGCCCGGGCCGCCTCCTCAATCCGGCCGGCCGGGGTAATGAGGAACTGGTCGGCGGCCAGGACCAGCTCGGCGGTCACTCCCGACGGATTGCCGGCCATCTCCAGCAGCCGCTGGCGTCGCAGCCGTTCGGCGGTGAGAACTTCCTCCGGCCGCAGGGCATGGATAGTGCGCCACGACTCGGTTGAGGCGACCAGGGTGGTGTCGCGCCCCGGCAGCAGATCGGTGGTGAAGGAGCCGGGGTTCCAGAGGGTGCCGCACGCCTCGTAACCGCGTTCGGCCTCCTGGCGGTAGCAGAACTGGCGGGCGCCGAAACCGGAAAAGGTGAAAGCCGAACGCTCGCCATAGAGGCGCAGCTTCAGCTTCGGCAAATCGGCGCTGGAAGAGATCTCGTAACGATCGCCGATGATCGACAGGGCGTACGGCTCCGGAATCGGTTCGTCGACCCGGGTCTCCTGGTGGCGAAAGTGGATGTACGGCCGCAACTCCAGCCGCACCGGCCACGGTCCGCTCAGAAAATGGTAGCTGAGGTAGACCGTATTTTGCTGATACGCCATCAGCAGCCGTTTCTCCACCACCACCCCCTCGACCTCGAACCGCCAGACCGGCAGCCCCCTCTCCAGCCGAAATTCGGTCAGATAGTGCAGTGCCGTGCGGGGGATCTCCTGCTCGGGCTGTTCCTCCAGCCCCAGGCGGGCCATCGTTCCGTCGGGGAACACCAGGTGTTCGGAGAGGTGATTGAGCATCACCATCCGGCCAAAAGGGGCCGGCAAGGCGGCAACCAGAAGGCCGTGGTAGCGGCGGGTGATCGCCCCCGAGATGCTGGCGGAGGCAAAGCCCCCCAGACCGTTGGCCACCAGCCATTCGCGATGCAGCCACGACTCGGAGTCGCTCTCCAGCGGCGCCCCTCGGACGATTCGTCGGTGCAGGTCGGTCATCCCTCCCTCCAGGGAAGCGGGTCATGGATTCAGGTGCAAAAAACGGCCGGACCTGCGCGGCAAGTCCGGCCGTTTGCCGGTCAGAACGTCGCCGCTCTTTTACATGCCGGGCCGGGGGGTCGTCGTCGGTGGCTGCGGCGTGCGCTGCTGCATCTGATCGCGCTGCTGCTGCATCTGGTCGCGGTGCTGTTGCATCTGCTCACGCTGCTGCATACCACGCTGTTGCATGCCCGTCTCTTCCCAGTAGGGGGAGACGCCATAAAACTGGTGAATTTCCCGCCCCCGCTGGCGATCGGAGATCTGCTGCATGTCTCCTTTCGGGGCCTGCTGCAGACGGTCCTGGCTGAGATTGAGCACCAGCGTCTGCTGCTGCGGCTGGGAACGCAGAGCCTTCCAGGGGATGATGTACTGGTCACTCCCCTGAGCGGCGGAAACGATGACGTAGCCGATCTGTCCCCGCTCGAGGTCGACGACCACCTTATCGACCTTGCCGACCTTTTCTCCAGCAGCGGTCTGGACTTCAAAGTTCTGGATATCGCTGGCGGTGCGGATCTGCTGCTGCCCCGCCTGGGCCGCCTGGCCGGTCATGCCGGCCTGACCGGGAGAGCGCATCTGCTCCTGCTGCCCGGTCTGCCCGGTCTGCCCCAGGGCGGCGCCGGCCAATAGAAGGGAGCTGACGAAAGCGACGGCGGTCATGGTGCTGGTCTTCTTCATAGTGTGAGACTCTCCTGTACAGTGAAAGATGACGTGGTGAAGCCGGCCCGATGCCGGCTTCACCCCATTACCATGCGGGTGCGGTTACAGCCGTTCCTGCTGCGGCACCTGCTGCTGTTGTTGCAGTTCTTGCTGCTCTTGCTGCTGAAGTTGCTGCTCCAGCGGGTCCTGCTGCTGGCTGGCACCTTCTTCTTCCCAGTAGGGCGAAACTCCGTAGAATTGGTGGATCTGCCGCCCCTGCTCCTGGTCTAGAGCTTCCGCCACGTCACCCTGCGGGGCCTCCTGCAGTTGCTCTTTTTGCATGTCGAGAGTCAGGGCGTTTTGCTGCTCATTGAAGGTCAGGGCGTTGAAGGGGACAATGTAGTTTTCTTCCCCCATGCCGAGCACCCCACCGGAGGAGATCACCACGTAGCCGATCTTTCCTTTTTCGATGTCCACCAGCAGCTCGGAGACTTCACCCAGGCGCTCGCCCTGATTGTTCTGGATGGCGAACCCCTTGATGTCACTGGCGGCCTGGATCCCTTTTTGCTGCTCACCTGCCTGAGCCTGCTGTTCGCCCACCTGGCTGCGTTCGCTCTGGCCGGCCGCTCCTGCCTGTCCGGCTTGCCCGGAGGTGCCGTAGGCCCCTTGGCCCGAGCGCTCCTCGGCCGCGGCGGTGCCGGCCCACGCCAGGCTGACAGCGAAGACACAAGAGACGAATAATGCCGCTTTTTTCATTTCTTCCTCCCGGGTTTTGTCAATTTCGACTTTGGTCAATTTCGGACCGGAGAAATTCCGGCCCGTTCTCTGTACTCGGTCAATGGATACGCTCCTTGATCCGCTGCTTCTCTTGCTGGAACCGGCCAAGAATCTCCTTGGCCTGCCCCTCACTAAGGTTCTTGCGCATTTCCTCAAAAAGGTCTTTTTCCTCCTCCCGCAGGTGATGCTCGACCATCTCCTTGAGGACCATGGTTTTAGCGCGAAAACGTTCGTTGTCAACGGCCAGCTCTTCGAGTTCGTTGAGCACCAGTCGGGCGGCGTGATGCTCCTCCAGCGACTCCAGCACTTCTTCGCGGCAGTCCTGGCAGTGCTCCCGTAACGATGGATAGATGACTCGCTCCTCGGCGCGCATGTGGGGGAGAATTTCGCGGTGCAGCTGTTCCACCAGTTCTTCCCGGCGCGAGGGCTGGTCAGTGTCGAGCAGCGCGCTAAAGATCTGTTTGACCTCCTGGTGGTCCTGGCGCAGGGTGTCGATCAACTGGTCGTGCATCGGTCATCCTCCTTTTTGGAGACAATGGCT
Organism: Desulfuromonadales bacterium; assembly: GCA_014860175.1. Taxonomy (GTDB): domain Bacteria; phylum Desulfobacterota; class Desulfuromonadia; order Desulfuromonadales; family JACZKF01; genus JACZKF01. The sequence goes on from JACZKF010000252.1 coordinate 4,437, forward strand.
GTCCACGTCGTTGTTTCCGCGCATGGCGAGGCCGCCGGCAGGAATCCCCGGCAGCGGGCCCGGCCGGAACGATCTTCACTGAAATGATCGCGGTTGGCCTTCGACTTCTTCATCGTTGGTCTTCTGTATAGACCCTATTCGAGGGATGTCAACTGATGGTGTCGCCCTAACTAGCTTAATTAAATACAGAAAAAAGTTCGATGGCGACCTGCTGGCGGTTTGCCATCGCCCTGCCTCCTGCTAAAGTCTGAGCAGGCATCCAGGGCATTCGCGTGGAGAAACTACATGCAAAGGAACTGTTCCAGACCCTGCACCAGGACCATGAGGAACATGTCCCCGGCGGTCCGGCGGGCAAGAGGTGGACACTGTAATCGCCCTTGCGGGGCGAGTCGATGTC
>JACZKF010000253.1 GCA_014860175.1 Desulfuromonadales bacterium
GGATCTGCCCGCGGTCGCCGCTGAAGCGGTACACTTTTGCCTGCTCCACCCCAGGAGCAGCCAGGGCCAGCCAGACGGTGCCGACCGGTTTATCCGGGGTGCCGCCGGTCGGTCCGGCAATGCCGGTGACGGCCAGGCCGATGTCGGTTCCGGCGGCCGCCCGGATGCCGCCGGCCATGGCCAGGGCGCAGCTTTTACTGACGGCGCCGTCGCCTTCCAGAACCGCCAGCGGGACCCCCAGCCAGTCCGCCTTGGCCGTATTGGCGTAGGTGACTGCCCCGCGGTCAAGAAAGGCCGACGCCCCGGGCAACTCGGTGAGCATGGTGGCGATCAGGCCACCGGTGCACGATTCGGCCAGAGCCAGGGTCAACCCGGCGCCGACCAGCAGGCGGGCGACATTGTCGGCCAAGGTTTCCTTGCCGGTGGCCACCAAGTGCTCCCCGAGGGCCCGCCGGACCGACAGCTCGGCCCGGTCGAGGAGGGTATCGGCGGTGTCGCCGCCGGCCCGCAGCTTGGCATGGACAAAGGGGAAATCGACCCCGAAGGCCACCTCGATACCGGAGGGTAGGGCGGCGGCAGCCAGCAGCTCCTCCACCCTCGGCTCCGGCAGGCCGAAGGTTTTAAAGATCCGCTCCTGCCGGGGGTGGCTCGGCGCACCGGCGAATTCGAGCAGCCGCGGCAGAACCGAGTGCTCTAACATGGCCTGCATCTCGGTCGGTACCCCTGGAAGGAAAAAGACTCCTTTGCCGCTGTGGTGGAGGAGAAAACCGGGGGCGGTGCCGAGGAGATTGGGGAGGATCGTGGCTTTTTGTGGCAACAGCGCCTGTTTTTCGTTACGCGGGGGGAACGGCTGTCCGGTTCGGGAGAAGTAGTCGCGAACCAGAATCAGAGCCTCCTCGTTCAGTACCAGGTGGCGCTTGAAAGCCCGTGCCGCCACCCGCGCCGTCAGGTCGTCGGCGGTGGGGCCGAGGCCGCCGGTGACCAGGACGATGTCGCGGCGGGAGACCAGGTGCAACAGCGCCTCCTCGATATCGCTCTCCACGTCGGCAACGGTCAGCGATTCGCGCAGCTCGTAACCGTCCGCGCCGAGAATTCGGGCGATGCAAGCGGTGTTGGTGTCGGACAGCTCGCCGCTGAGCAGTTCGGTGCCGATGGCGAGGACGGAAATCTTGAGAGACATGAAATCTCCAGAGAACAAAAGCGGGAGGCTGGGGAGCAGTGGGAGAAGTGAGGAGTGGGAGATCTGCCCCCTGTTTTTACCTGCCTAGGCCATAAAGTAGAGCACCAGTCGCAGCGCCAGCGCCCCATAGAGACCGGCGACCACGTCGTCCAGAACGACCCCGAAGCCGTTTTTCATTCGCCGGTCGAACCAGGAGGCGGGAAAGACTTTGATGATATCGAACAGACGGAAGAAGAAAAAACCGAGGAGGGCCGTCGTCCAGGTAAAGGGGAGAAAGGCAATGGTGACCAGATATCCAACCAGCTCGTCAATGACGATCCGGCCGTCGTCGGCCACCCCGTATATTCGCCCCGCCGCCTCCGCCATGGCGCAGGCCAGAAGGAACAGCACCGTCAGGACGCCAACATAATAAAGAGGCGGCAGCCCCGCCAGCAGGTAAAAGGCAGGAATGCCGGCCAGGGTACCGAAGGTGCCCGGGACCACTGGCGCCAGCCCCAGGCCGCCGTTGGTCGCCAGAAACAGAATCAGGCGGCGCATGTCAATGCCAATGGCGGTGCGGTTTCCACCCCTTCTCTACCCTTCCTGGAAGAATTCGTCCCCGGCTCGCTCCACCAGCCGATAGACCTCCGGCAGCGGCCGACCGCTGGCTTCGGCCAGGCGGCGGCAGCTCTCGTACTCGGGGGTGAGGCGTACCAGTTCGGCGCCGTCGAAGAGCAGCTTGACTTGCGCCAGGCCGATAACCGTGTTGACGCTACGGCTCTCGCGCCGCAGCTTAGTTCGTTCGGCCGGATAGTGGCGGACGCCGATGGCGCTGCTTTCCCGCAGCAGCAACTGTGAGAGTCGGGCCGCATGCTCCGGCCGTGCTACCACGGTTACCCGGATGCCGGGGCGGTTCTTTTTCATTTGCAGGGGGGTATAGGCGGCATCGAGAGCCCCTGCCGCCAGCAGCCGTTCGAGCAGGTGCCCCAGCCATTCGGGGTTGGTGTCGTCGAGATGGGTTTCCAGTATGCTGACCTGGTCGCTTTCCGCCCCTCCCCGGGTCTCCCCCAGCAGGCCGCGCAGAAGGTTGGGGCGGTCGGTCAGATGCCAGCCGCCGACGCCGTAACCGGTGCGCTCCAGGCACATCGCTGGCAAAGGGGCGAAGGTGGCGACCTCGGCGGCAATGGCGGCCCCCGTAGGAGTGACCAGCTCCTTGTCCGAGCCGGCGTCGACCACCGGTACCCCCTGCAGCAGCTCTACCGTTGCCGGCGCCGGCAGGGGGAAGAGGCCGTGGGCGGTCTGGAC
>JACZKF010000254.1 GCA_014860175.1 Desulfuromonadales bacterium
GGTTTTGCGCCGTCTCGATTTTCGCCCCGACGTGCTGCATCTGCACGACTGGCAAACTGGGTTGGTCCCGGTGCTGCTGGCGACCGAGCTGAAAGAGGACCCCTTCTACGCCGGCATGGCCAGCTTGCTGACGATCCACAACCTCGGCTACCAGGGGCTGTTCCCACCGTCGATTCTCCAGCGCCTCGGCCTCTCCCCGAAGCTGTTTGCCCTCGAGCAGATGGAATATTACGGTCAGGTCTCTTTCCTCAAAGGGGGGATCCAGTTCGCCGACCTGATTACCACCGTATCGGAAACCTACTGCCGGGAGATCCAGAACCCGCAGTTCGGCTTCGGCTTCGACGGTATCCTGCGCGGCCGCGCCGAACAGCTGTTCGGCATCCTCAACGGCATCGATCCAAAGCTGTGGGATCCGGCCCTCGATCGCGCCCTGCGCCACCCGTACACGGCCGACGACCTCAAGGGGAAAGCCGCTTCCCGCAAGGGCCTGCAAAAGGAGCTCGGGCTGGCCGTGGGGGCCGAGCGTCCGATCGTCGCCATGGTCACCCGCCTCGATACCCAAAAGGGGCTCGATCTGGTGGTCGAAGGGTGGGAGGAACTGCTCAAACGCAACCTGCAGTTCGTCCTGCTCGGCACCGGCGAGCACAAACACACCGCTTTTTTCTCCGCCCTCAAAGAGCGCTACCCGGGGCAGGTGGCGATCAGGCTCGCCTTCGACGACGCGCTGGCCCGACGCATCTACGCCGGCAGCGACATCTTTCTCATGCCGAGCCACTACGAACCGTGCGGCCTGGGGCAAATGATCGCTTTGCGCTATGGCAGCGTACCGGTGGTCCGCCACACCGGCGGCCTGGCCGACACTATTGTCGACCCGCAGGACGACCCGCTTCGCGCCAACGGCTTCACCTTCACCGAGGCTTCCGTCCCCCATCTGCTGGCCGCTGTCGACCGGGCCCTCGACCTCTTTCCGGATAAACGAAACTGGCGCAAGCTGATGCGCCGCGGAATGACCCAGGACCTCTCCTGGAGCCGCTCGGCCCAGCGCTATCTGGAGCTCTACCAGCGAGCCATGGAGGTGCATCGTGCCTGAGAATAAACCCAACGACCAGGCGCCGGAGGAGCCGGGCGGCAGCCGCTTTCCCGACTTGGAAGAGCTGCAGCAGGAGATCGAAAGACGCATCCGCGACAACCAGAAATTTCTCGAGCGGTTTCTCGATGAGGCGTTTGTCGAGGAAGAGGAAGAGGCGGGAGAAGAGGAGGATGGGGAGGAGGAGCGGTGAAGGGCAATTTTGAATTTTGAATTCTTGATTTTGAATTTAATTCAGAATCCAAAATTCAAAATTCAAAATTACCTTGCCCTTCAAGGTATTCCGCCCACTCCATCGGCAGCAGGCTCTGCTTTTTCGAATTGCACCCTTTGCAGGCGGGGACGCAGTTTCCTTTGGTGCTGCGGCCGCCGCGGACCAGAGGGACCACGTGGTCGAGAGTGAGCTCCTTGGGCGGGACCTGGGCACCGCAATAGTGGCAGCGCCCCTGCCCGAGGCGGTTTTTCCACCATTGGCTGCGGCGCAGTTCGCGCGCCTTCTCCCGCTCCTGGCGCAGTTGCTCTTCGGAGATATCGATCAGTTCCATGGGGGCATTATAG
>JACZKF010000255.1 GCA_014860175.1 Desulfuromonadales bacterium
GATTGGATAAAGGAATTCACCTATGAAAATAGACTTTTGCCCACCCATGGCCACCCCTGGCGAACTGCGCCGGGCCGAGAGCGTGCTCGAGTCGCTGGTGCCGGAGGAGCAGTGGGCGGTCTATGCCACGGTGTTGCGCCAGGCCCTCGATCTCGGCCTGCGCTTTGCCGTCGGCGGCGGCCTCGCCTACTCCCTCTACTCCGAATGCCAGCGCAACACCAAGGACCTCGACGTCTTCATCCTCCCCGATGACCATCAGCCGTTTCTCGACCTGATGGCTCTCAACGGCTTTACCGAATATACGGCCGTCCCTTACGATCCAACCTGGAGCTATCGCGGTCACCGCCAGGACTATATCCTCGATGTCCTGTGGCGGATGCTCAACAATCGGGCGGTTTTCGACGATGCCTGGGTGAGTCGCGGCTGGCAGCTCAACATCCGGGGGGTGCCGGTCAAGCTGATCCCGCCGGAAGAGCTGATCTGGTCCAAGCTCTACATCATCTACCGGGAGCGTTGCGACTGGCCCGACATCCTCTCTATCCTCCACGCCCGCGGGGCGCAGCTCGACTGGGAGCACCTGCTGGCGCGCACCGGCGACGACGCGCCGCTGCTGGGGAGCGTCCTTACCCTGTTTCGCTGGCTCTGCCCGGGGCGGGCCGCCACTTTCCCGCACTGGATCTGGAAGCGGCTGGGGCTGAGCGAGACGGCGCCGGTGGGGCCGGATGTCGACCGGTCGCGGGCCGACCTCATCCACGGCGGCAGCTGGTTCCCGCAATAGTTCGAGGAGGATGAAATGCTGATCGGAGCGATGAACCACCCGGCCCACCCGGTGGTGGCGGAAATCGACTGGATGGCGGAGATGGGGCTCGACTTCATCGACCTCACCCTGGAGCCGCCGGCCGCCGGCTATTGGCAGATCGACGTCGCCGCCATCCGCCAGGCACTGCGCGAGCGCGGTCTGGGGATTGTCGGCCACACCGCCTACTATCTCCCACTGGGGCACCCCTTCGAACCGGTGCGGCGCGGCGCGGTCGACTGTTTCGTCCGCTCGGCCGAGGTCTTTGCCGAACTCGGGGCCGACCGGATGAACATCCACCCCGACGCCAAGGCGCCACTGCACCCCCCCGGCTTCGTCATCGAGCGCAACCGGCAGAGCCTGGAGGAGATCCTGGCCCAGGTGCGCCCCCTCGGGGTGCGGCTGATGATCGAAAACCTCCCCGGTGAGTTCAAGACCCTCGAGCAATTGGGGGCGCTGCTCGATCCGCTGCCGGAACTCGGCCTGCATCTCGACGTCGGCCACACCCACCTGGCCGGTTCAGCCCCCCTGGCGGCCATGGTCGAGGCCTGGGGGGCGCGCCTGCTGCACGTGCATCTGCACGACAACCTCGGCGGCGGCGCCGATCTCCATCTCCCCCTGGGGGCCGGCACCCTTGACCTGAAGGGGGCCCTCGGGACCTTGAAGCGCAGCGGTTACGACGGGACGATCACTCTCGAAGTCTTCAGCCCCGACCGTGACTATCTGCGCTATAGCCTGGTGAAACTCAAGGAGATGTGGCAGGAGGTTTGAGCGGGGGCAGGAAGGCAGCTGAAGGGCGGAAATCCTTCAGGCGGATCAACAAGGTCCAGATGCAAGGCGCCTGAAATCCAGAGGCAAAAGGCGTACCGCAAGGTACGTCGTTGCCGATGGGTGAAGGCAACGCCGCAGATGGGCCTTGTTCATCCGCCCGGGGAAAGGCGTCCTGTTTGGCGGAGGGCTTCGTATAGCACGATCCCGGTGGCGGTCGACAGGTTGAGACTGCGCACGGCGGCGGAGAAGATCGGGATGCGGATCGTCTGCTCGGGGTGTGCCGCCAGCAGCTCTTCCGGCAGCCCTGCCGTCTCCTTGCCGAAGACCAGCAGATCCCCGGGGCGAAAGACGGCTTCGGTATAGGAGCGTTCGGCTTTTTTGGAGGTGTACCAGAAGCGGCCGGCGGGAAAGGCCTGCTGCAGCTCGGCCAGCGATTCCCAGCGGTGCAGATCGATCACCGGCCAGTAGTCGAGGCCGGCCCGGCGCAGGTGGCGATCGTCGAGGGAGAAGCCGAGCTTTCCCACCAGATGCAGCACGCTGCCGGTGGCGCCGCAAAGGCGGGCGACATTGCCGGTGTTGGGGGGGATTTCCGGCTCGATGAGGACGATGTGAAAAGGGGTCGGGGTCACGGAAGTCTCAGCGCCAGCGGCGATGCAGCCAGAACCACTGGTCGATATCCCGGCGCACCGCCTTTTCGATGCAGGCGGTGAGCAGGGCGGTGTTGGCGGTCCCCCCATCCACGGGCGGGAGGAAGATCATCGGCTCGACAATCACCTGATAACGGTTGTCGGGGAGCCGATAACTGAAGATCGGCACCACCGGGACGTCGTAGCGCATGGCAATCTCGGCGATCACCGGTGTGGTATGGGCTTTTTGCCCGAAGAAATCGACCTCGACCGCCTGGCGGCGGGAGGTGTGCTGATCGAGGAGAATGCCGACTCCCCGGTTTTGGGTCAGGCTGCGGACGATTTTGCGCGCCCCCTGCCGGCTGTTGATGCAGCGGCCGCCGGCCGACTCCCGCAGCCGTGTCAGGTGGCGGTCGATGTACGGATTTTTCATCGGCCGGACGACGAAATCGGTGGGGAAGCCGAGGGCGGGGAGGAGGAAGGTCCCGGCCTCCCAGAAGCCGAGATGGGCGGTGAGCAGGAACACCCCCTTGCCGTGGGCGCAGGCCTCCCGCAGATGCTCGATCCCCTCGATCTGGAACAGGGCGAGGAGATCGTCCTGGC
>JACZKF010000256.1 GCA_014860175.1 Desulfuromonadales bacterium
GGGGCGGCCGCCAGGGTGCTCCCTACCCCAGCGCGACATGCTTCCTCCAGGCTCCTGCAAGAAGATTATTGGGCGGCCAGTCCGGGAGGGGCTGAGGCCGCTTTGATTCGGTCGTAATTAAGCAAGAGGTCATTGATTATCCGCTCGGCAGCCGCCCCTGGCAGGCGCTCCATGGCCCGGAAGTGCGCTTTGTTCCGGAAGAAAAGTCGAAAGACCAAGAAGCCACTGTAGCCTCCGACGACTCGGTCGGAAATGGTGCCGCGATGGATCGTCGCCCCGGTAGCGTCAACAAGGCGGTAGGTTCCGGAGTAGTTGAAGTACAGGTGAGACTTGATAGGGGCGAGGACCGGGACAGCGCTGATCGCGAAAAAAGCGATCTGGGCGGGAATGGCGGTCTGGGTCCTGGTAACCGTCAGATCGACTCCATCGATTATGGCCTTGCTTGTGCCGCCGCTGTCGCTCAGGGTCAGCAGTCGTCTGTTGAGTTGTTCGGCTAAACCATTCGCGAGGTTCGGGTGCCGGGCGGTCAGAGGAAAGATAATCTTAAATGCCTCTTAATCCATCTTTTCTCATACAGCGTGAAAGAGGCCAAAAGAATGGCTCCGCGATTTCTTTTATCAGTTCCCTTGGCGGAGTAGACATTTGACTCATCAGCATTTTTCCATGCTCCGAGTACAATATTCCTTCCATTTTCTCTATTATTTCAAGGCCTTTCCCTAGTGCCATTCCAATCTGTTTGCTGATCGCACCGAAAACGAGCGAGGCCGTAAATGATATGAGAAACCATCGTAGACCAATTGAACTCACGAGTGTCCCTACTGAATCAAGATTGCTTATGAAAAGACCGATAATCGCTGCGACACCAGAATAGACCATGTGGTCGCCTGCTCCATTGTGTGGCTGAGGGATACGGTGTGTCGCCAGACAACCCTCTTGAAAGTTTGATCGGCCCTGAGTGGAGTACCTTCGTCTGACATTTCTCTTCCTTTGCCAACTTTGGATCAGATGTTGAGTTCCACCACATCGTTAACGGATTTTTGTGCCATGGCCCGCCCCCCTCCGCAAATACTCCCGCATCGCCCGCGCATGATTCGCCACATCCCGACCCATCCGCAAACCCTCGGAGACCGCGAGGAGGGCGACTACGAAGGCAGCAGAGGCGACAGCCAGAAACACCATAAGCAGGAGGAGATCCCTTGGACTAAGAACCCCCCTCCCCCACTGGTAGATCTGAATCATCCCTATGACCTCGACCACTGCCGCGAAAATCGCCAGGAATGCGAAGAGGGTGGAGAGGAAGCGGGTGATCAGGTAAGCATCTTCGTCCCGTGCGTATTCGGGGTCCAACTCGAAGTGTGAGCGGATTTCCTCAGCAGCTTCCATCTCCTTTTGGAGCGAATCGACTGTTCCCCGCTCGGCCGCGAGCCGGCGCAGGAAGTCGGATTCTTCTTTTTTCGCCCGCTGTACCTTGGCGAAGACCACCCCACAGCTGGGACAGCTCGCCGCCCCAGACTCCGCAATTTCAAAGCCGCACTTCAGACACTTCATCGCGCATCCCTGAGAAACACAAAAACCGCCCCGGCCGGCAAACTCCCGGCACAAAGCGGTTCAGCTCTTCTCCCCTTTGATGATGAACATGCATCCCCCCGGATTCAGCGAAGTTACAGTTAATCCATAAGGGGTGTCAAAGGAAAAAGTCCTAAGTTCCATTTCCTCACGGAAGGGGACTCATCTCGGCCACTTTACCCTCGAGAACGACGGCTGCTTTGACCAGATCGCTCACCAGTTGCTCGTCCACCTCGAGGAACCCCTCGTATTCCCCGCGGTTCCGCCTCTGGTGGCAAAGCGCCAGCACTCTCCAGACCTCCGGGCCGAGCCCCAGCGTAAGCGGTAGTAATTGAAAAACGATGTAGCGATTGTCGGAGCGGTATCCGTGCCAGCGCAAGGCCGCCAGGGCAAGAGCATGCGCCGAGTTGTAGGCCAGATCAAAGCGGCTTTCAATGGATAACGGGTGTTTGCGGGCATCGGCCAGGCGCGCCCGGGCAGATCGAACCAGACCGTCGAACTCTCGCCGATCGCCCGGTTCGCGTTTAAGCTGCCCGGTCGTGACCAAGTTTTCAAAGTTTGGGGATGTCATCGTCAGAGCCGATAAGAAATATTTTTTCCTGTCCCGTGACTCTCTTCAGGAAACTGTTGTCTTCGGCCAGTTTACGACGGATCTCGGCCGGGCTGTAGAGAGTCGGGTTGATTGGTCTGCCGAGCCTGGTCTCCGCTTCGGTAAAAGCGTCAATGACCTCGGGGTACCCCAACCCTTCGGAAATGATCATGATATCGATATCGCTGCTGGCGGTATCCGCCCCCCTGGCAATGGAGCCGTAGACAAAGGCGATTGTGATCTTGGACGAAAAAGGTTCCAAAGCTTGCCGCAATTCATCGGCCACGCCAAAGGTTTTAAGCACGATTCCGCGCAGTTCCTGAAAGATCGGCGATCGGGAATCGGCCTGATAGTGTTTCTGATTGCCGACTTTCTTGACCGTCAGCAGGCCGGCGGCCGTGAGTTTCTCCAGCTCACGCTGAACGGTACCGATGCCGACCTCGGCTTTTCGGACAATCTCGTTGAGGTAATAGGTTCGGCCCGGGTTGCCGAAAAGCAGTCCCAGCACTTGCCGCTGCGTCTTGGTAAACAGCGCCCCGCCTATTCCGGGTGAATTCTCTCTGATCGTACCCATGGAGGGTATAATAATACCCAATTTGGGGATCGTCAACCGAAAATCTCCCGCCAAGGGACCCATCCATCCCCTTTCACTCCCCCTCAATCAGCCTCACCTCCGCCACCCAGGGTTCATACCTCTGCCCCCAATGCACCCGCACCTCATACCGAGGGCGCAGCTCCTCCCCCGGCGTGTAGTGGCGATAGCCGCGATAGAAACCGCTTTGCTCCGGCAGCCCGAGCAAGGGGGCCTGCAGATCGCGGGGGACGTGGAGAGTATCGACCAGAATGGACTCGATCATTCCGTGGAAGGCGGCGGTATCGACTACCGGATAATCGGTCATCCGCACCAGGGCCGGGGCGATGATGTAGCGGCTGTTATCCGGATACCGCCCCCGCAACTGCCGGGGATCGCGGCCGGCATCGACGGCAAAAAGGCGCGAACCGGCGCGCAGCTCCCCTTCGATCTGACCCAGCTGATGTTCGGCGTTCTCGGCTTCGACCTTCCCCTGCCGCAATTTCTCCTGCAGTTCGGCCAATTCCCGCTCTTTACGCTCCTGGTAACGCCGCCAAGCCTCCCCCTCGTATTCGAGGACCACGAAAGCCTTCTTCGGCAGCGACCTGTTGATGCGGCCACGGGCCACCGCATCAGCCGGATCGGGCGCGGGGTGAAAGCCGAGTTCGGTCAGCTTGGCCTGATCGAACCACTCCGCCTCCCGGTTCCAGTCGAGTTCCAAGGCGACGCCGTTGTTCTCCTCCCGATCGGCGTTGATCCCCAGAAACAGCTCGCGCTCAGTGAGGGTGAGGGTCGCCTCGGGGGTGCCGGTACGGTTACGGGCAATGCCGGTCAACACCAACGCGTTGACCACGAGGAGCAGAGCCAGGGCCAGCCAGAGAGCGCGGCGCTTCATGACGATACCCCCCGGGCGGCGCGGCGCAGCCGTTGCAACGCCAGCAACAGGCCGACGGCGATCAGGCCGAGGAGGAGGAAGAAGAGGTATTTGGGCATCCACTCCCACCACCAGTCGTAGAGCTTGGTGTAGAGATAGAGCACGAAGAAGGTGCAGCCCAGGTTGGTCACGCCCGGCCAGCGGCGGCGGATGCCGAGGGCGATGACGCCGCCGGCCAGGAGAAAGCCGGCGACCTGATAGACGTATTCGACATGGGTGGAGCGCCAGGGGAGGTAGCTGATGCCCCCCCAGTTGGCCAGGATGAGAATGGCGATGAAGATCGCCAGCAGGCCGAAGACCCGGTAGATGCCGGCAAATTGCAGGTACTGGCGGTGCGGGATGAGCGGGACCAGCGCCAGCAGGGTGCCGGCGGCGATGAAATTCTCCGGCCGCTCGCCGAAAGAGAGCCAGTAGCAGCCGCTCCAGGTGCCGACGGTGGCGGCGAGATAGCCCATGAGGCAGGCCATGCCGGCGACCAGAAGCAGCCGCAAGCCATAGCCGTAGGCGAGGATCAGGGCGAAGACCCCCCAGGCGAGAAAGGCGTTCTGGCTGGGGGTGATATTGAAAATGGTCCCGAGGACGGAGAGGTTGAGGATGAAGCAGGTCAGGGCGACCAGGGAGAGGAGGGAGGCGAAGTAGAGGGTGCGCTCGCGGCGGGCGGCGAAATCGGCGGCGAAGGTGGCGGCCACTGGAGCTGCGATCAGGATCGCCACCTGCACCGGCGTGGCGAGAATGCCCCAATAGCGGTAGAAGAATAAGAAAAGGGCCGCCGAGATGGCCAGCGCGCCGAGAAAAGAGACGATGCGCATCCCCCAGGAGAGCTGCTTTTCGGCGCCGCTGACGTCGATATCGAAGCGCTGGGCGAGATCGGCCAGCAGCGCCTGGTGGTGGCTGTCGAGGTCGGCCCGCTGCGCCGCCGGCAGGCGGAGTATCCCGTCGGCTTCGAGCTGCGCCAGCTCTTCGCGAAAGGCCTGCACCCGATCGGCCCGGCGCTGGGCTGTCTCTTTCTGCATCGGTTTCGCCCCCTCCCCTGCGGAAACGAAAATTGGCCGTCGATCAGCGTGGTGCTGATCCCGGGACCAGTCGGACTCACATTAAAGGATCGATCTCTCGTTTACAACATGGAATCGTTGGAAGGGTCGCCGACACCCAGGGCAGGGGTACGGCGGCTAGTGGCCGATATCCTCGTTCCACAACTCCGGCTTGGCCGCGATAAAATTATTCATCAGCTCGATGCACTCGGCATCCTGCAACACCTCCACCACCACCCCCCTCGACCGAAGCAACTCTTCTTCCCCCATAAACGTCTGGTTTTCACCAACGATCACCCGCGGGATGCCGAACTGAAGAATCGCCCCGCTGCACATGGCGCAGGGGGAAAGGGTGGTGTACAGGGTGCATTGGCGGTAGACCGCCGCCGGTTGCCGCCCGGCGTTCTCGAGGGCATCGGTCTCCCCGTGGAGAATCGCGCTCCCGCGCTGCACCCGGCGGTTACGACCGCGCCCGATGATCCGCCCCTGGTGAACGATCACCGACCCGACGGGAATCCCCCCTTCCGCGAGCCCTGCTCTCGCCTCCTCCAACGCCGCTCTCATGTATTCGTCCATCTTTCTTCTCCTCAGTTTTCCTGGCGCGCTCAAAACGCACAGACGCAGACGGCAAACTCCCTCTCAAATCATATCGCAACGCACTCATTCCGTGACGCTCCCGGTAGCGCAGCCCCGTGACGGGGGTACTTTTACCCCAGCCAATGGGCACCTTGCTATTCTCCACTCAACAAGTGGGAATTGAGTTTTCGAAAGGACGGTTGATCGGAAGCCGGCAGCCTGTTACAGTGTCTGCCACTACGGGGCCAGCCCCTAACAAATCGGTATGGGAGAGAACTGAATGGCTAAAGCAACTGCCCGCCACATCCTGGTGGCGACCGAAGCGGAATGTCTCAACCTGAAAGCTGAAATTGAAGGGGGGGCCGATTTCGCCGAGGTGGCGAAGAAACACTCCTCCTGCCCCTCCAGCCGTAACGGCGGCGATCTCGGCTCCTTCGGCCCGGGGCAAATGGTCCGTGAATTCGATCAGGTGGTCTTTTCCGGCGAACTGAACAAAGTCCATGGCCCGGTCAAGACCCAGTTCGGGTACCACCTCCTGGAGATCACCAGCCGTACCGCCTAGAAATCGGACGAGGATAAAAACGCCCTGCCGGCACACCCACCGGCAAGGCGCCTCTAAATCTCCTTCTGCCCCTTCTACCACCCACATCCATCTCCCAACAAAACAAGCAATAGGTTAGTTAATCCGTAACCGAAGTCAAAGGGGGCGACTTCCAATTTGGGGGTATGGCCCAGCCCTCATTTTTGCTAGAATCCAAGCGCGGAGGTTCTGGAACCCCCATTTTTTTCTCTGCCGGAGAGCCCCCCAGGTGAAAGCAGTCGCCAAATCGATCCGAGTCCAGCTTTTCCTCATGGCGGTGATCATCGCCCTGCCGGCCGCCGGCCTCATTCTCCATTCGGGGATCGAGACCCGCCGTGAAGCAACGGCGGAAGCGCGTATCAAAACCCAGACCCTGGCCGACAACATCGCCTTCCAGCAGCAGTTCCTGGTCACATCAACCAGGCAGCTGTTGAGCGGGTTGGCGCAGCTCCCGGATGTCCATCAACGCAACCGGGAGAAGGTCGAGGCGATTCTCACCCATCTCCTCTCCCTGAATCCGCAATACCTGAACATCTTCATCTCCGACCGCCAGGGGAACTTGTGGGCCTCCGCCATCCCCTCTTCACCCTCTGTTTCCTGCGCCGACCAGCGTTTCTTCATCAATGCCATGGCCTCCGGACAGTTCTCTTCCGGAGAGTCGATCGTCGACAGAATCCTGCGAAAACCGACCTTGACTCTCGCCCTCCCCTTCAAGGATGAACAAGGCGAACCGGCTGGGGTCATCGCGGTCAATTTCGACCTGGGATACTGCGACCAGCTCCTGGAGAGTTCGCGGCTGCCGGACGGGGCCAACTTTCTGCTCACCGATCACGCGGGAGTCGTCCTGAGCCGGGGGGTCGACCCCTCCCCCTTTGTCGGCAAACCGGTCGACCCGGCGATGCTGCGGCAGATGGACCAGGCGGCGGCCGGCACTTTCATCAGCCAGGGGTTCCTGGACGGAATCCGACGATTTGTCACCTACCGCAAGCTCTACCTCGAGGGGGAGGAGACCCCTTACCTGTACGTCCGGACGAGTATCCCGGTAGAGGCGGTACTGGCGCGAGCGAACATGGCCCTCTTTCTCTACCTGGGACTTCTCTCCACCGTCCTGCTATTCGGGTTCGCTCTGGCTTGGGTGGTCGGCAACCGGTTGATTCTCGAACCGGTGGCGCGACTGCGGGCCGCCTCGCAGCGGCTGGCCGGCGGCGACTTCCGGGTGCGCGTCGCCGGAGTGGTAAAAGGTGGCGAGCTGGGGGAGCTGGGGGAATCGTTCGATACCATGGCGGCAGAGCTGCAGCAGCAGCAGGAGACCTTGAAGTCCAAGGCCCTGGTGCTGGAGAACATGGCAGAAGGGGTCAGCGAATGCGATGTGAAGGGGAGGATCCTCTTCACCAATCCGGCCTTCGATGCCATGTTCGGCTACGGCAAGGGGGAGCTGATCGGGCGGGAGATGCAGAGCCTGCTGGAAGATGCCTCAGACCAGAACGGGGAGATTTGCGGGCGGATCCGCCGTCATCTGCAGCAGAGCCCCCTCTGGTGCGGCGAGCTGCAGAACCGGCGCCAGGATGGCTCCTCTTTCCCTACCTACGTGCGGATCAGCAAGGTCCCCGAGAGCGGGCGCTTCATCAGCGTGCAGGAGGATATCACCGAGCGCAAGAAGCTGGAGCGTCTCAAGGACGAGATGATCTCCGCCGTCAGCCACGAGATGCGCACCCCCCTCACCGCCCTGCTCGGATACCATGAATTCCTGGCGGAGAACACCCTGGATCAGCCGGCGCTGACCGATGCCCTGGCCACCATGCACAAGGAGACCCGGCGTCTGGACGGTTTGATCGAGAATTTTCTCGACCTGCAGCGGATCAAGTCCCAGCAGATGGCTTACGCCTTCGAGCCGGTCAAGGTCGAGGGGTTGCTGCAGGAGACGGCCGCCCTGTTCACCAACGCCTCCCGCAACCACCGGATCATCGTCGAGGCGCCGCCGGAACTGCCGCCGATCCAGGCGGACAAAGTGCGCCTGCAGCAGGTGATGAACAATCTGGTTTCCAACGCCATCAAATACTCCCCCGGCCGGTGTGACATCGTCCTGGGAGCCAAGCGGGAGGGGGACTTCGTCAGCTTCTGGGTCCGGGACAAGGGAATCGGCATTCCGGCCGAAGCCCAAGTGCGGATCTTCGACCGGTTCTACCGTCTGGCCAATCCGGCGTCCGGCCACCCCCCGGGGACTGGCCTGGGGCTCGCCCTGGTGCGTGAGATCGTGGAGAATCACGGCGGCCACGTCCGGGTCGAAAGCATTCCCGGAGAGGGGAGCACTTTTTTCGTAGCCATCCCCCTGGCGCCAGCCCTCTATGCGACGGAGCCCGGTATCGGCAGGGTGCTAGCTCTTTAGTCGGCGCCCTCACCTGCGTGGTTCACCCCTCCCGCACCAACTCCTGCTGGTGCAGCTCGACGACATCCCGGGCGATCGCCATCATCTCCTGGGAACCGGACTCCCCCTCCATGGCTCGGGCGCTGACGATACAGCCGTTGAGAATCCCTCGAAGCTTGGCCAGGGCCATATTGAGAGCGTCTTCGCTCGGCTGCAGCCGGTATTCAGAACGAGCCTGCCAGCAGGCGCGGTCCAGGAGGTGGCGAAATAGTGTCAGATCCATGGAAGGGTCACGTCCTTTCCCGCGCCGAACGATAGACCTTCATCCGGTCTCTTTTGCCGATCGCAATGACGATAACGACAATACGATCATCATTCACCTGATAAACCAAACGGTAACCGGCGGAGCGCAGCTTGATTTTGTAACAGTCGCTGAAACCGCGCAGACGGTCGGTCTCGACTCTCGGGTTTTCGAGCCGCTCACCCAATTTCCGCTTCAGCTGCTCTCGGATCGGTGGATCGAGCTTGCGCCACTCTTTTAGAGCCGACTCCTTGAACTCCAGCTCATAGCTCATCCAAGGTCACCTTGACGGTCGGCTCCTTTTCCCGCTCGCGAACCAGAAGGCCGAGTTCGTATTCTTCCAGCCTCTCCATGATCGCCTCGAAGGTTTCGGCGGGAATTAGGTAAGCCGAGGGGCGGTTGTGGTTCAGGATGGCAACCGGCGCCCCTTCGGCCTCTTCGATGACGGCGGTGGGATTTTTTTTCAGGGCGGTAATGCTTACCGAATTAGATGCTAAAATTCGTTCCATAATTATCTCCTTTGGTCACACTCTACACAAAGGAGATAATCTTTTCCAGCGCATTTTTAAGAAGTCCTCAGCGGAGGGGAGTCTCCCCCGCCTCACCGATGGCCGCGTCTATCGGAACGCTCGGGATCCCGCCAGCGGTCTCTCCCCCGATCCCGGCCGCGACGATCATCCCGGCCCCACCGATCAT